>NZ_JANCLM010000002.1:0-234913 GCF_024259445.1 Pseudomonas sp. DVZ6 | reverse complement strand
CTAAATGTCGATATCTTCTACGAATGCGCATAAAAAACTCAAAACAAGCACCAAAGAACCCAACTCACCCCTCAGCATACATCCACCTCATCAACGAATGCCGCCCACTGATCCCCAACTTGATCGCCGCCCTGCGCAAGTAGCTCTCCACCGTATTGACCTTGAGCCGCAAATGCTCGGCCTGCTGCGGCGCCGTACGCCCGGCCAACAATCCTTCGCACACCTGCATCTCCCGCTCCGACAAGCTGATCCCCGTTTGGCGCAGCCGTTCGAGAAACCGCTGTCCAAGGCTGTCGACATCCACCGGTTCAGGCGCAACTGGCTGCAAGGCATTGATGTGCTTCTCCAGCATCGGCATCAGCAACGGCGAAATGTCTTCAAGCCGGCTGCGCTCGGTCGCCGAAAAGCCAACCCGCGGGTCAGCCCGCAACACCGTGATCTCGTAGCGGTAACCATCCTTGCGTCGCGCCAGGTGCAGGCGGGCAGGGTCGTCGAAGTCTTCGCCCGAATCACCGGCACTGAACACCGTCTCGCTGATCAGCGTCGCGTCCGGGCGGGTGGCGCAAACCGGGTCGCGCAACTGGCGAATGTGTGTGGCATCAATAGTCAGGTGGGTCTGGATCAGGTCGTGCAGATACCGCGGAAAATGGCGGCTGCCGGTACTGGCTATGACTTTGCCGATCTGCGGGAAGAGCAGGTGCGAATTCATCGTGTCATCCATGATAGGCGTTGGAACAAAGGGCCCGCGCACGCCAGTGACCAGCGTCCTTGACTGCCGGCGGGGCCGTTGGAGCTGCTTGCTATCCTAGTACAACGATTGAGTGACGGTTAAATGAAGCAGGAATAATGGCATAACAATATCATCGATCCCGCCGGGCATCCGCCTTATCGTGCAGTCGGGTATGATGCCGATCCTTTCCCATCACGAGGCCCGCCCCATGTCCCTGAGCGCTGACCAGATCGTCGAATTCCGCCATTTCGCCGAACAGCTGGCCGAGGCCGCCGCCACCGCGATCCAGCCGTACTTTCGCGCCAGCCTGGATGTCGAGGACAAGGGCGGACGCCTGTACGACCCGGTGACGGTCGCCGACAAGGCCGCTGAAGAGGCCATGCGCCAGCTGATCCAGGTTCATTATCCAACGCATGGCATCCTTGGCGAGGAGCAGGGCGCCGCACAGGGTAGCAGCCCGTTGACCTGGGTGCTCGACCCAATCGACGGTACCCGAGCCTTCATCACCGGCCTGCCGCTGTGGGGCACCCTGATCGCTCTCAACGATGGCGAGCGCCCGGTGGTCGGCGTGATGAACCAGCCGTTCACCGGCGAGCGCTTCATCGGCACCCCGCAAGGCGCATGGCGCGGCGAAACGAAGCTCAAGACCCGCGCCTGCGTCGACCTGGCCTCGGCCACGCTGATGTGCACCACCCCTGACATGTTCGACACCCCGGCACGCAAGGCGGCCTTCGAGGCGGTCGCCGGCAAGGCGCGGCTGATGCGCTACGGCGGCGACTGCTACGCCTACTGCATGCTGGCTTCGGGGTTCGTCGATGTGATCGTCGAGGCGAGCCTGCAGCCGTACGACGTGCAGGCACTGATGCCGATCATCGAAGGGGCGGGCGGTGTCATCACCGCCTGGGATGGCAGCTCGGCCCAGGACGGTGGCTGCGTGGTGGCCTGCGGCGATCCGGCGCTGCACGCGCAGGTGGTGGAGATGCTGCGTCACGCCATGTAAGGCTGTGCGCCCGCAATCGGCCTCGCCATCGCACTTTTTCGCATTTGTGCGTTCTATGCATGGCCAGGCCCCGCCGATCCCCGGCTGGGCCGACGACTTCCACCGGTGCCGATGGCCGTACGACGACATGCTCAGTTTCCCCGCCGCCTGCTGCTGGCCGGTACCCTGGTGTGCCTGGCCGCCTGCACCCAGCAACAGGGGCGCGACATGCTCACCCAGTTCGGCAACGGCAAGCCGGACGAGCTGTTCCAGACCAGTGTCGACCGCATGGCGACCCTGGCCATGCGCGACAACCTGCAAAGCCTCTACTTGCTGATGAACAAGCTGTACCTGCGTAACCCCAGCCAGTGGAAACAGTCCGGGTACCTCGACGCCACCACGGCGGCGCGGCAGATCCGCATCGCCATCGAGCAGCGCCAACCCTTGCCGCAACTGGGCGAGCGCCGTGACCTGGCGGCCCTGAGCTACGCCCTGAGCCCTGAATTTCGCGGTGATCGGGTCGGCGCGTTCATCTACGCCATCGGCAGCATGCTGGTTACCGCCCATGGCGGGCGCACCGAGTTCTACATGACCGACACCCTTGACCCGTTGTTCATCAACAACGCTGCCCGCAACATCGAGAAGGCCACCTGGATGCTCAGCCAGCGCCAGGATGCCAACGGCGTGCTGCTGCTGTTCTCCAACGAGATCTCCGAGCAGGGCAGCAACCTGAGCTTCGCCGTGGAGTTCGGCAAGGTCGTCGCCCGCCTGGACCTGCTGGCGCAGATGCTCGATGAGCGCTACCGACGGATCGGCCTGAACTATGCGCAGAGCCTGCTGCTGATGAATTTCCTGCCGGTGCAATGATCCATGTCCGCTGATCGCACAAGCTGACCCGGTCACTGTCCGCTGTCCGCCCGGCGTTTGTCGCCTGCGCATTGCCCAGACCCCGGGTTTTTGCTTAGTGTGGGCTTTGCCAGCCGACCGTCACCTGCCCCGACACACACCGCGCGGCTGAATAGAATGACCGTGAACGACCACCTGCGCACCCCTCGGTAGCCGCAGGCGGCGCCCATAACAATAACGATGGCGAGTGCCTTGTCCATGGAAAGCCGCCTGCTGAGCGAGCAAAGCTGCGTGTTCCACCACGCCGACCCTTATGCCGTGTCCGACTATGTGAACCGGCATGTGGGCCAGCACCATATCGGCCTGTCCCGCACCACCCACCCCCAGGCCAGTCTCAGCCACCGCAAGTTCGCCGAGCTGGACCTGTGCCGCATCAGCTACGGCGGCAGCGTTCGCGTTACCTCGCCGGCACTGGAAACCATCTACCACCTGCAGGTGCTGCTCAACGGCAATTGCCTGTGGCGCGGGCACCAGCGCGAGCACCACCTGGTGCCGGGCGAGCTGCTGCTGATCAACCCGGACGACCCGGTGGACCTGACCTATTCCGAGGATTGCGAGAAGTTCATCCTCAAGCTGCCGGTGCACCTGCTCGACAGTATCTGCGCCGAACAACGCTGGCAGCGCCCCAGCGGCGGTGTGCGCTTCCTGCGCAACCACTACCGGCTGGAGGAACTGGGCGGTTTCCTCAATCTCTTGGGCATGATCTGCAACGAAGCCGAAGTGAGTGGCTCACTGCCGCGGGTGCAGGGGCACTACAGCCAGATCGTCGCCAGCAAGTTGCTGACGCTGATGACCACCAATGTGCGCATGGAGACGCTGGGCGGGGCGGGCATGGGTCTGGAGCGGATTCTGGACTATGTGGAGCGCAACCTGAAACTGGAGGTGAGCGCCGAGGCGCTGGCCGAGCAGGCGAACATGAGCGTGCGCTCGCTGTATGCGCTGTTCGATCGCCACCTGAGCACCACGCCCCGGCAGTACATCCGCCAACGCAAGCTGGAGCGCGTGCAGGCCTGCCTGAGCGATCCCAGCTGCGCGGTGCGCAGCGTCACCGAACTGGCGCTGGACTACGGCTTCCTGCACCTGGGGCGGTTTTCCGAGAGCTATCGCCAGCGTTTCGGTGAGTTGCCGTCGGAAACGCTCAAGCGGCGAGGCTAGCCAAAGCGCGGGACAAACCCAAGTGGGCTTGCCCCGTGTTCGAGGTGGATCAGGCCACATCCACCAGCACGATCTCGCTGTCCTGCAGCGCGGTCACCTTCAGCACCGTCTCCTGCTCGATCGCCACGCCGTCGCGCGCCTTGGCCTGCAGCCCGTTCACTTCGACCAGCCCCTTGGCCGGTACCAGGTAAGCACGGCGCCCTTCATCGAGACGGTACTCGGCGCTTTCCCCGGCGCGCAGGGTAGCGGCCACCAGACGTGCATCGGTGCGGATGCGCAGGCTCTGCTCATCGCCCTCGCGACCGCTGGCCAGGGTCACGAAACCCTCGCCACGCTCGCCTTTGGGGAACGGCCGGGTACCCCAGGACGGCGCATCGCCGACCTTCTCGGGGATGATCCAGATCTGGAAGATCCGCGTGTCGACCTTCTCCAGGTTGTACTCGCTGTGGACGATGCCGCTGCCGGCACTCATCACCTGCACGTCGCCGGCCTCGGTACGGCCCTTGTTGCCCAGGCTGTCCTGGTGGGTGATGGCACCTTCGCGAACGTAGGTGATGATCTCCATGTCACGGTGCGGGTGAGGCGGGAAGCCTGCGCCGGCGGCGATCAGGTCGTCGTTCCAGACACGCAGGTTGCCCCAGTGCACACGCGCCGGGTCATGGTACTCGGCGAACGAGAAGTGATGGTGGGCGTCCAGCCAGCCGTGGTTGGCGTGGCCAAGGCTCTCGAAGGGTCGCAGTTGCAGCATGGTGATGCTCCTCTGATTCGGTGGAATGGGGCCATGATGCGGCTTTAATAGATCGATAAAAAGCGTAAATATCGGCTTTGTATGATCTGATAATTCGATAATATTTGGTGTGAATCAGCATGCGTTTCATCGCCTAATGCCCTGATCCATAAGCATTCGCTGGCACTTTTGCGTGGATGAGGCGAACATGCCCGTTGTTTCGACTTTCAATGGAGTGACCGTGCCTCACGAGCATCCCCAGGCCCCGGCCGACCTGACCCCGCCCGCCCAGTTGCCCTGGCTGCGCCGCCTGGCGGCCCGCCTGCTAGGGCGTGGCCTGTCGCGCCTGCAGGCGCAGCACCGTGACTCCTGGTTCCTGGGCCACGCCACGGGGCAGCGCAACGGCCATTCTGACGGCCTGCGCGAAGGCTATGAGCGGGGCCGGGTGGATGGCTATGAGGCCGGGCGCCAGGTCCTGGTAATCCGCGATACACGCCCCGAGCATGTCGCCGTGCCGGGCCAGGACGACAACCTGTTTGACGACTGGCGCCTGCCGCTGACCACCGAGCTGAAGAAGCGCTTCAAGGCCGATGTCGCCCAGCGCCTGCCTGCCGAGGCGCAACCGAGCGCGGCGCAGTGGAAGCTGATCTTCAGCGACACGCCGTCCACTTGCGTGGTGGCCGGTGCCGGGGCGGGCAAGTCGACCTCGCTGGTGCTGCGCATCCTGTTGCTGCGCCACTACCTGGGCTTCGAACTCGATGCCCTGACCGTGGTGACCTTCACCCGCGAGTCGCGCAAGGACTTCATCCAGCGCCTGCTGCAGGTGTTCGCCCTGTGGCAGGTTGAGCTGTCACC
Organism: Pseudomonas sp. DVZ6; assembly: GCF_024259445.1. Taxonomy (NCBI): domain Bacteria; kingdom Pseudomonadati; phylum Pseudomonadota; class Gammaproteobacteria; order Pseudomonadales; family Pseudomonadaceae; genus Pseudomonas; species Pseudomonas sp. DVZ6. The sequence goes on along the minus strand of NZ_JANCLM010000002.1, from coordinate 229,561 downwards.
GGCCCAGGGGCGCGAGCTGGTGCGCACCTTCCACTCGCGCATCCTGCCACTGGTGCGCAGCCTGCCGGGTTTCGCCCAGGTACGGGCGTTCGAGACCCTGGGCAGCGAGATGCCCGTTGGCAGCGAGGCCAGCGCCGACAGCAATCCGTTCGACCTGCGCCTGAACGACGCCCAGCGCCAGCAACTCAACCTGTGCTACCGCGACCTGATGGGCCAGAGCCCGCGTTTTGCCCAGTTGATCGGGGCGCTGCGCCAGGAAGCCCTGCTGCTCAAACCGCTGGATCCGGATCACCCGGACGTGCAGAAACGCGCCCAGGTGACCCAGTTGGCGGCCCAGCGCGACGAGGAGTTGTGCGATGTGATCGAGGACCTGTGGTTCGCCGCCGGCGCCTGGCCGATCAAGGGCATCGAGCCGTGCCGGGACACGGTGCAGATCCGTGGCAGCCGCTTCCATGTGCACGGTCGCCTGGAAGGGCTGGATGCCTGGGTGGTACTGGGCTTCGACCCAGCCGAGAGCGGCCAGTACCAGCGCCCTGGCGCCAAGCTGGCGGTGCGTGCGGAATGGGCGGTTAAACGCACCCTGTTTCAAGCTTTCTGTGATAAGCCATTGATATGGCTTGATAACTACTCATCGGCAAAGCGCTTGGCGGCATCCTTGGCGGGTGATGCCGTGGCGGGTCCTGGCTTCGAGTACAAGGTCAAGGGCGAGCTGGCCCCGGCGCCGCTGCTCGACGCCTTCGTCACCGCGGCAAGCTTTATCGAGAACCTGGGCCTGGACGTCAATGCCGCAGTGGCGGCCATGAGTTTCCCGTCCGGCGACACCGATGCGGTCTTCTTCGAAGCCCTGGCCTTGTACTGGAAGGCGCTGGAGGCTCATCTGCTGGCCCAGTCGCCGCCGGTTATGACCTACAACCGCATGTTCGCCCTGTTCGGCGAGAACAACCCGGAGAACCTCGGGCTGTTGCCCGACCCGCTGCTGCGCCCCCTGGCGCACCTGATGATCGACGAGTTCCAGGATGTCTCGCCGCAGATCGTCAGCTGGCTGCGTGCGAGCCTGACCGAGATTCGCCGCCGTGGGCCGACCCTGCATGCCGGACGGGTGGCGCAGCATTCGTCGCTGATGTGCGTGGGCGATGACTGGCAGTCGATCTACGGCTGGCGCGGCAGCTCGCCGAAGTACTTCATGGAGTTCACCAAGGCGTTTCTGTCCCCCGCCAACACGCGGGTGATGCTGGTGGAAAACTACCGCAGTCAGCAGCACATCATCGATGCCGCCGAGCACCTGGTCAAAGGCGCGCCGGCCATCACCGGGAAGAAGGCCAGGGCCGCGGGGCCTGCGGCCGAGCTAGCGCTGACGCCGGTTCGGGTCTTCGACCGCGACGAGGCGGCACTGGCCGAAACCGTGATCGAACACTATCAGCGTGGCGAAACGGTCATGATGCTGTTTCGAAAAACAAGCGATAAGTTATTGATTGAACAGCATTTATCGGCAGTTATTAAGGCTGATTCTAGCTTGCCGCATGGCCAGCGCCGCCTGCGCCAGCTGACCTATCACAGTGCCAAGGGCCTGCAGGCCGATGCGGTGTTCATGCTGGGCGATTGCCAGTACCTGACCAGCTCGCCGTACAAGAACCAGGTCTACCGCCTGGCCGGCCTGGGCAAGCCAGGTGATGCCCAGGCGTTCGACACGGCGCAGAAGGAAGAGGTGCAGCGCCTGGCCTATGTGGCGGTCACCCGGGCGGTCCGCCATTGCTATTGGCATGTGGAGAAGGCCAGCGGCGAGGCTGCCGGGCAGCCGCGCGCATCAAGCCAGGTGCAGGGCCGGCAGGTCTTCTTCGAGGACCTGCGCGGCCAGTAGCTTCAGTCGTTGGGATCGCGGCGGGTGGTCAGGCGCAGGTAGAGGCCGTCTTCGTCCTCCTCCAGGCCCAGGGCCATGCGTTTCATGCCCGCGATGTAAGGCTCGTTGGTGATGGCCTGGCGCAGGGGCTGGCCATCTTCGCCAAGGGGGCTGCGGCCCAGTGCCTGGGTCAGGGCCTCGATTACCGGGGGTTCCAGCGTGTCGTCCAGTTCATTGCCTTCCAGGTAATCCAAGCCGACGTCCCAGCGGCGCCTGAGCGCATCGAAGCGGTTACTGTACTCCCGGCGCAGTAGACGGCGCCAGGTTGGGTGACGGGAGATCCATTGGCGACGCAAGTCTGCGCTGGCGTCTTGTATCTCGACCTCGTCATGTACCGCGTCTTCGGTCCACGTAGAGACCTCGGCGGTTTGCCGGTAAAGCATCTCCTGCTGCGGTTCGGGGAAATCGAGACGCCTCGACAAGCGGGTGCGCAGGGCCAGGCGGATCTCGATCAGATCCAGACCTTCGCCCAGGCCGTTGTGCAACACGTCGTCCGACAGCGTATCGAAGCGATGCAGGTCCGGCAGCGCAGGCCTGGCGCCACGCTCGCCCAGCGGCCGGGCTTGCCAGGCGTCCAAGACTCGCAGTGCATCGCGCCGCGCCAGTCGCGCGTTATAGAGGTCCTGTGCCAGGGCGTTCACCTGATCACGCCGGAACAGGCGCCGGAAGAATTGGAACAGAGGTGGTGTGGCAATCTCCATGCCTGCGGTTTCATCGTAGGCCATGACTTCGATTTGCAGCGTACCGAACCCATCGGCACCGGCATCACCGCAACTGACCGGGAATGCGGCGGCCACCTCGTTCAGCCGCCTGCGCAGGCGGCTACTGGCAGCTGCCCGGTCAAGCAGCGTCCAGACCTGGCGGGCAAAGACCTCGGGTTGACGCAGCGCACTGGCCGACATGCCGACCTGTTCGACCACATCACGCAGGCAGGCATTGCGGTCGCCTTCAAATAGTGCGTTCCAGGTGGCTTGCTGGGCATTGCTGGCGTTGTTCAGCCAGGTTGTTCGCTGCGCTGAAGCTGGAAGAGGTTCCGCGACTGCTTCTTCCTCGACGGAGGCGCCGATTACCCTGAGACTTTCTCGGGTCCGTTCATCCAATGGGTTGTAATTGAAGCGCCAGCGATAATTGGCGCGCCTTGCCAGCAGATGGTCGAAATAGGCAGAGTTCAGGAGGGTGTCGAAATCGGGAACCTGCCCGATGCGATTCATGCTCAGGTCCACTTCGCGCAGCATGCAGGGGGTGCGTTGCATCAAGGTGCTGAGCCCGGTGGGCCACTGCTGAAGTTGGCCGCTGTCCAGGCGCAGGGTGGCCAGATTTTCCAGGCCGCTCAGGTCTGGACTGAGGCCCAGCGGATTCAGGGTCAGGTGCAAGTGCCGCAATTCGCGCATTGAACGGAACGCGCCCGCCATGTCCGCATCCAGCGCAATGCGGTTGGCCCGCAAGTCCAGGTTCTCCAGGCGCAGGCCTGCGATCATCTGCAGGTCCGCCAGGGTGAGGGTCAGACGGTTGCGGGGCAGTTCCAGGCTGCGCAGATTGTTCAGGGTCGGCAATACCTCGTGGGCGGTGACCGGCAGCTGACCCAGGCGCGCACTGCTCAAGCGCAGTTCTCGAAGTTGCGGGGCATTGCGCAGCGCTCGCAGGAGCGATGTGGCGCTGAGTTGCGGGCTGCTGCGTACATCGACTCGGCGCAATGACGGGAAGGCCTGCAAAAAGTCGGCGGGTATCTCGATCACATTGAGGTTCTCCAGCGTCAGCGTGGTGATGTGATCGAAACGTGTCGATAGCGGCGGCAGCGCATCGAGGGCGACATTGGACAGGCTGAGCATCTCGCCGTCCAGGCGTTGCCAGGCCCGGATCAGCCGGTCGGTGGTGGTGGTGTAAAACGCGCCGACTTCCTCGCCCCAGTCGTTGGCGCCTGCGCTGGCCCAGGCGCCAAGTTGCTCGCGCAGCACTGCCAGTTGAGTGCGCATCACCTGTATCTGCTCGGTCGCGCTACCTCTGGCGCGCAGGGTGCCCAGCAATTGTCGGATCTCGCGCCCCGTGAGCCCGGGGTACAAGGCGTGCAACTCGCGCTCGGCACGGGAGGCGAACATCCCAGGGCTGAGCGGGTAGCCATACCGGCCATCGCTCAGCCGCAGTGGCGAGCGAAAGCCGGTGGGCATGGGTTGCTGGCCAATCAGCCGGGCGGCGGCGGATCGGTCGGCGAGTGCCGCGTGATAGCGCTGTTGCGCGGACCATTGCGGGTGGCGGGCCACCAGGTTGTCGCTGATGAGCTGGCTATCGGTGTTGGCCAGGCTGTTGCGGTACAGGCCAAGAATTGCACGGTCCAGTCGCACGCGGGCTTGCAGCAGCCGTGCTTCCTCGGCGATACGCATCGGCACCCGGCCTGCAAGCAGGCTGTCCCGTTCGGCACTGTTGGCCTGGCCGGCCAGTTCGTCGAGTGCCCGCCAGGGCAGGCTGGGAAACTGCCGAGCGATGGCCAGGGTCGCGGGGGAAGCTGCCTTGGGCTGGTTGCTGTACAGACTGTCGAACAGCGATGCCCGCCTTGCACTCAGCCGGTCGGCCATCAGCGTCTGCAAGGCCTGTTGATGTTGATCGCCTGGAGTTCCTTCAGGCAACAGTGCCGCCACCGTTTCTTCGTCCAGGTTTTCCAGGACGATCCTGGCCAGGTATCCATTCTCAAGGTCGCTGCGGGTCACCTGTATCACCTGGTCGCCGAGCCGGTTGCGGCCATAGCGGGTGGCGCTGCCCATGGGCTCGGCACCGTCGAACACCTCCAGCGCCACATCCTCGGGCCAGCCGGGCAGTTCGCCGAGTACGCTGATGGCGAATTGTTTGTAGGCGGCCAGCGGACGGCCCTGGCGGGTTCGGGCGATGATGGTGTCGGCGGTGCTGTCGGCGTTCAACCGTCGCAGGGCGTCCTCGAGCAATGGCGCAGGGCGTCTGCCGTCGGCGTGGGCCTGTTCCAGCACGCCACGCTCCAGGCCGCTGCTGTCGAGTGCGGCCAGCAGGTCCTCATCGGTCAACCCCTTGCAGAGTGGGCCGAGACGACGCATCAGCTTGACCCGAGGCCACGCCTGAGGCCGCTCGTGCGCCACGCGCCAAGCGCCGTTGCCATTGCCGTGCAAGCGTGGCTGGTAGGCCTGTGGATCGTCCGGGTGGAGGATTCGCCAGTCCCCCCCGGCATCTTTGCGGACCTCGTGGAGGGCATCGTCCAGTTCCAGGAAATGCCGATCGTCATACTGCAGGATGCCTTCATCGTCCGGCTGCAGGTCCACCGGTAGTTCGACCGGGCTGCGATAGGGCGCGAGCTGAGGCTGCCACAGCCGTTCCTGGTCATCGAGCCGGAGGCTTTCCATCCAGTCGACGAAGCCCGAGGCCTTGGCCAGCCTGGCGACACCGGCGATGGCGACCACACTGCCGAGGTTGACGAGCAACGACTCGACCTGGCTCACGGCCTGGGCGTTGTCACCTTCGGACCAGGCCTCGAAACCGTGGAAGATGCTGCTCATCACCTGGCCGGCGCCTACGGCCAGCATGGCGACGTCCAGGCCCGGAACGAACATGGCCGCCACCCCCAGCAGGGTCAGGCCGCGTTCGCCCCACAGCATCAGGCGTTCCTCCCGGGCCTTGGTGTCGATATCCGCCGTCGGTACCGCTACCCTGCGAGCGTCGTCCAGCAGCCGCTGCACATGGTCGTTGAACAGCTTGGGCCACACCGGGAAGGCAATGGGCGTTTCATGTACCGCCAGCGCGGGGAAGCGGACGGGACGCGGTGCTGACTGATCATCTGATTCGCTGGCAATCTCCCTTCCTTGCCAGGGATGCGTGGCGGGCTCGGTCTCGGCAAAGGCCGGGGAAGGTGTCTCGAGAGGGGTCACTTCGGCCAGTGGGCCTTCGAACAACCTGGCCTTGAGTTTTCTTGCCAGCTCCGGGCGATCCTTCAGGGCGACATGTTCCAGAAAACGTTCGCGATAGTCGGGCTCCAGCAAGCGGCGACGCAGGTACCTGCCGAAGGCCAGCAGGTTGATGAATTCCTGTACAGGCCGATCGTCGTCGAAGGGCAGGTAGGCGATATAGACGGGATCGGACTGTCCGTCTGCCGCCAATAGCCACAGGTCGTGCAGTTGCGTGCCCAGCATGCTCAAGGTCCGCACAGAGGCTGTTGCCGCTCCGTAACCTGGCGCCTGGTCGCTGGCGCAGAGCTGGAGCAAAGCCTGGAGACCATCATCGGTCAGGTGTCCACGCATATGGGCGATCAGCGCCTGCGCGGTGAGTTCGTCGCGCCGCGCCTGGCTCCACAGCGGTTGCAGCACGTTTTTTCGCCTACCGCCATAGAAGCTTCGCAGGTGCTGCTGATAGCGCTTGCCCAGGTCGAGCGCACGGCAGTGGCCGACAAAAGCGCTGGTACTCAGACCTGGGACCGGGGTGGTGTCGTCGACGCTGAGCTGCAAGGTGCTGAAGGGGCCGACTTCGGCCATGCCTTCGAAGTTGTGCAGGGCGGCTTCGAGCAGGCTGGTGAGGGTGGCGGCGCCGGACGGTTGTGCGCTCGGGATCGCAGGGCGAGGCCTGTCATGGGAGGCATCCGGATCGGGGAACTCGCCCTCCAGACCCTGGGTGAATGGTTGACGGCTGAACTGCGCTTGCGTGAGGGAAACCTGAACGCCCAACCGCGCCTTCAGCAAAGGCTCGCAGAACTCGGTAATGCCCTGCAGGCCCTGCAAGGCCTTGGCCAGTGCCTTGCTGCTGGCCGCACGCTGCTTGATGGCTTGGCGCAATTCGGCTTGTCGGACAGGGGACGCCAGGACGAACCAGTCCGCGAGCTGCCCGTCCGGTTGGACGTGCTCCCGGTGGGCGCGGCGCAACAACCTTTGAGCGTGGGCTGGCTGCAGCTGTCTGGTCCAGCCTGGCAGGCTGCGCAGGATCTGTTGCCGGTGGTAGGGCGGGTCGATGCTATGCATGGTCGCATTCCAATGAAGGGGAGCGGCCATTCAAGTGCAGGTGGCAAGGTCTCGGGCGGTACATAATTGGGCCGTCGCCAGGGTGATGGCTGACACGCCCCAGACCGTTTGGCCCACAGCACCTGCGGCGGACTCACCGTCGGCCATTGACGGCGACGGCCTAGGGTCAGTCGGCGGGGACGCTGCTATGGTCTAGACAAAGCCTGAACGTGGAGCACTGCCATGCCAGCTTTCACCATCCTGCATATCGACCACCTGGTCCTGCGCGTCGGCGATCTGCAGCGCAGCCTGGCCTTCTACCATGAACTGCTTGGCTGTCCGGTGCGCAAACGCCGGGATTCGCTGGGCATGATCCACCTGGGGGCCGGCGACGGCCTGATCGACCTGGTGGCGATCGACGGCCCGCTGGGGCGCCAGGGCGGCGCGCAGCCCGGCCCGACCGGGCACAATGTCGATCATTTCTGCCTGCGCATCGAGCCGTTCGACGAACCGTCGCTGAGCGCACTGCTGCGCGATGCCGGGGTACGGGTCGAGGCCGCGCAGAAACGCTACGGGGCTGAAGGCGAGGGTGTCTCGCTGTATTGCTATGACCCTGATGGCAATCGGGTCGAACTCAAGGGGCCGCCGTTGGGTAGGGAGTTTTAGAGGCAGGCCGTCAAGTTTGTTGGGCGTTGACCGAGTGAGGCTACCAGGTGTCCGCCGCAACCCTTGCAGCGCCTATCAGATCGAGCGCCGCCCGCGCGGCGCATCGCGACGCAAGGCCGCTCCTACATTTGTTGCAACGTGCCAAACCTGTCAGGCCATGGTTGCCCGCCTTGGTGCAGGTTAGGCGGCAGTAGTGCCCACAAGGCGGCCCAGGTAATGGCACAGGTTTGACTGGCCCGAAACAGATGTAGGAGCGGCCTTGTGCCGCGATGCGCCGCGCGGGCGGCGCTCGATTTGACAGGCGCTGCAACTACAACGCCGATCACCCTAAGGAACCTCGTCCGCCCCAAGCAACAACCCAACCTGCTGGCCCTTGGGCAACCGCCCCACCACCAATTGGTGCGACCGGCGCAGCAGGTCGCTCAGCTCGTCGCGGCCCATGGGGTAGGGCGGCAGCATGCTGATCCATTTCGCCCGCGCCAGGTAAGGCGCCGGGCGAATGCCGGGGCGGTCGCAGTAGCCGAGGAACAGCTCGTCGGCCACCTTGAACGACAAGCCGGCGCCGCCCAGGTCCTGCACGGCGAACATCTTGTTGCCGGCCACCGAGAACACCCGGATGCCGCCCCATTTATAGTCTTCCCGCGCCCCGGGCAGGGCCAGGCACAGCGCCGCCACCTGATCCTCGGACATCCTTTTCTCAGACATAACGCTCTCCACAGGCCTCGAACGAGACCGCCAGGTGATCGATCCACGCGCGTACCGCCGGCAGCAGGCCGCGGCGGTGCGGGTAGACCGCCTGCAGGTAGCCGCCGGGCAGCGACCAGTCTGGCAGCAGGCGCACCAGTTCGCCACGGGCCAGTTCCTCCTCGCAGAACATCGACGGCAGGGCGGTGAAGCCCAGCCCGGCGCGTACCGCGGCGTTGCGCACGACGAAATCGTCGATGGCCAGCCGCGGCTCCAGGGCAACGTCCTCCTGGCGCCCGTGCGGCCCATGCAAACGGAAGTGCACCAGGCGGTCGGCCTCGGCCGCGCCTAGCACTGGCAGGGTGGCCAGCTCGGCGGGTTCGCGGATATGGTCGGCAAAGCCAGGCGCCGCCACCAACTGCATCTGCGCCTGGCGCAGGCGGCGGGTGACCAGCGCCGGGTCCTCGTCACCCAGGTCGCGTACCCGCAGGGCCACGTCGATGCCTTCGGAGATCAGGTCGACCCGGCGGTTGAGCAGCACCATGTCCAGCTGCACCAGGGGGTACTGGGCAAGAAAGCGGCTGACCACATCCGGCAGGAAGGCGTGGGCCAGGGCCACCGGGCAGGACACCCGCAGGCGGCCGCGGGGCTCGCTGGACATGCTGGCCACCACCTCGTCGGCCATTTCCGCCTCCAGCAGCATGGCCTGGCAATGGTTCAGGTAGCGCTCGCCCACGGCGGTGAGCTTGAGCTGCCGGGTGGTGCGCTGCAGCAGGCGGGTGCCCAGGCGCTCCTCCAGCTCGGCGATGCGCCGCGACAGGCGTGACTTGGGGATGCCCAGCTGGCGCCCGGCGGCGGCGAAACCACCGGCTTCGACCACCCGGGCGAAGTAGAAGAGGTCGTTGAGGTCTTGCATTTGGCTGTCTCATTGTTCCATCAGTGGAACAAACTAACGCGTTTTTACCGACTTATCAGCTATTCGATGTGCCTATAGGATTGCTCCCATCGTGATCGCCCACCGCCGCGGTCTTCATTCACAGGAGAGTCCCATGAAACTGTTGCATATCGATTCGAGCATCCTGGGCGACAATTCCGCCTCCCGCCAGCTGAGCCGCGAAGTGGTCGAGGCCTGGAAAGCTGCTGACCCGAGCCTCGAAGTGGTTTACCGTGACCTGGCCGCCGACGCCATCAGCCACTTCTCCGCCGCCACTCTGGTAGCCGCCGGTACCCCGGAAGAGATGCGCGACGCTGCCCAGGCCCACGAGGCCAAGTTGAGCGCCGAGACCCTGGAAGAATTCCTCGCCGCCGACGCCGTGGTGATCGGCGCGCCGATGTACAACTTCACCGTGCCGACCCAGCTCAAGGCCTGGATCGACCGCGTGGCGGTGGCCGGCAAGACCTTCCGCTACACCGAGGCCGGCCCTGAAGGCCTGTGCGGCGACAAGAAGGTGATCCTGGTGTCCACCGCTGGCGGCCTGCATCAGGGCCAGCCTACCGGCGTCGGCCATGAAGACTTCCTCAAGGTGTTCCTCGGCTTTATCGGCATCACCGACCTGGAAATCGTTCGCGCCCATGGCCTGGCCTACGGCCCGGAACACCGTGCCAAGGCCATCGACGCCGCCCAGGCGCAGATCGCAGGTGAGCTGTTCGCTGCCGCCTGATCGCCATTGCGCACCTAAAGCCGACTGCCGCCCAGCGCGCCAGTCGGCTTTTTTCATCCAGTTTTCATGTGCCGCCGGCGCGCCGGGTTCTATGCTGGCACCCATACCTGAGCACCGCGCAGTGCCTTGCGACGAGGAGCGCCCTGCGATGAAGCGAACCCGCATGCTGATGGCGCTGTTGCTGCTGGGCGGTCTGCTGGCCCGCGCCGACGCGGCGCCGTGGGCCGCCGGCTTGCACCGCCTGACCTTCAGCGACCCGGTGGACGCCCGGCCCATGCAGGCGTTGGTGTTCTACCCCTCCAGCGGCGAGGCGCATCCGGAGCGCATCGAGGGCTATCAGACCCGTGTCGCCGAAGAGGCGCCGGTAGCCATGGGCCAGTTCCCGCTGCTGGTGATCTCCCACGGCAATACCGGCAGCCCGATGGCCTTGCATGACCTGGCCAATGGCCTGGCCCGCCAGGGGTTCGTGGTGGTGGCGGTGGTCCACCCCGGCGATAACAACCGTGACCACAGTCGTTTGGGTACCCTCAGCAACCTTTATGGCCGGCCGCTGCAAATCAGCGCCGCGATCACCGCGGCGCGAAATGACAGGCTGCTCGCGCCGTACCTGAACGATGGCAAGGTCGGGGTGATCGGCTATTCCGCCGGCGGCGAGACCGCGCTGATCCTGTCCGGCGCACGTCCTGACCTCGAACGCCTGCGCCGCTATTGCGAGCAACGCCCCACTGACGCTGACGCCTGCAAGACCCATGGCGTGCTGATCGCCGATCACAGCGAGCTGGCGCCCCGCGCCGACCCCCGGGTGGGCGCGGTGATGCTGATGGCGCCGTTGAGCCTGATGTTCGGCCGCCACGCCCTGGCTGGCGTGCAGGTGCCCGCACTGATCTACAGCGGTGACAACGACCAGCTCCTGGCCCTGGAGCATAACGCCGATGCCCTGGCGCGCAAGCTGCCGGTCACGCCCGACTACCGTCTGCTGGCCGGTGCCGGACACTTCGTGTTCATGGCCCCGTGCGACGACGAGCAGCACCAGCGCATGCCAGTGCTGTGCAAGGACGCCGAGGGCGTCGACCGTCGGCATATCCATCGTTCGCTGCGCAGCGAGACCACCGCCTTCTTCAGCCAGGCACTGGGCGCGCCGGAGCCCGCCGAGCGTTCAGCCGCGGCGGGCCAGCAGCAGGGTCAGGCCCACCCCTGACAGGGCGAGCAGGGCGGCGACGCAGAAGATCGAGGCATAGCCTAGGTGCACCGCCACCGCGCCCATCACCGGGCCGGCGATGGCCAGCGCCAGGTCGAAGAACACCGCGTAGGCGCCCAGCCCGGCGCCACGACTGCTGCTGGGCACCTGGCGGATCGCCTCGACGCCCAGGGCCGGGTACACCAGCGACAGGCCGAAGCCGGTCAGCCCGGCACCGACCATCGCCCACAAAGGCGACGGCGCCAGCCATAGCAAGGTCAGCCCGAGCACCTCGGTGGCCATGCAGACGATGGCCACGTTGTAGCCGCCGAAGCGGTTGACCGCATTGACGAACAGCAGCCGCGACAGGATGAAGCACAGGCCGAAGGCGCTCAGGCACCAGGCGGCGCCAACCCAGCCACGCTCGAGGTAGTACAGGGTGACGAAGGTGGTCAGGGTGCCGTAGCCGATCGACGCCAGGGTCAGTCCCACGCCGCAGGGCGCGACGCGGCCGAACGCCGACCAGAACGGCAACCGTTCGCCGCGCACCACCACCACGTCCGGCCGGGTGCGCAGCACCAACAGGGCCAGCAGCGCCAAGCCCAGCAGTGCCGGACCGAGCACGGCGAAGCTCAGGCCACCCACCAGCAGCACGCCGGCGGGCGCGCCGATGGCGATGGCGCCATAGGAGGCGATGCCGTTCCAGGAAATGACCTGGGCAGTATGTTCCGGCCCAACCTGGCCGATCCCCCAGCTCAGCGTCGCGACGCCGATCAACCCCTGGGCGATGCCCAGCAACAGCCGGCCGCCCAGCAGCAGTGCCAGGCTCAGCCAGGGCAGGGTCAAGGTCCAGGCCGACAGCAGGGTCAGCACGCCACAGCCGGCGATGCCGTACAGGCCGTAGCGGATCGCGCGCTTGCCGCCGAGGGTGTCCGCCACCCGTCCGGCGAAGGGCCGGCTGAGCAGGGTGGCCAGGTACTGCAGGCCGATGGTCAGGCCGGCGATCACCGCGCCGAAGCCCAGCTGGTCGTGCACATGCCCAGGCAGCACCGCGATTGGCAGGCCGATGCAGAGGAAGGCGATGAAGGTGTAGAAGACGATCGAGAGGATCTGCAGGGTGACGCTGGAGGCGTGTGGCGCGGTCATGGGGCTCGTTCGCGGGCGGGCGGTGGGGCTGTGCCCATCATGGCCGCTGCGCGACGGAAAAGAAAGCAGGCTAACTAATTGGCCGCAGGCAGTGCAAGACAGTTGCTCCCACAAGCATGTCAAATACCGTTGTGAGAGCCAGCCCTTTCAAGGTTTTGTGCCGGGGTCGCTTTGCGACCCTTTCGCGGCACAAGGCCGCTCCTACAGGAGACCACACGCCCTGTAGGAGCGGCCTTGTGCCGCGAAAGGGCTGCAAAGCAGCCCTGGCAAATCCAAGTCGGGCGCCAATTATCGACACTTGAAAGGGCGGGTTATGAGAGCGGACTCGCCCCGCGATGAAGGTTACTCAGCGTTGGCTCAGACCACCACACCCTGGCTGCGCAGGTAGTCGTCGTAGGTGCCGCTGAAGTCCACCACGCCATCGGCCGTCAGCTCGATGATGCGGGTGGCCAGCGACGACACGAACTCACGGTCGTGGCTGACGAACAGCAGGGTGCCCGGATAGTTCTCCAGCGCCAGGTTCAGCGCCTCGATCGATTCCATGTCCAGGTGGTTGGTCGGTTCGTCCATCACCAGCACGTTGGGTTTTTGCAGGATCAGCTTGCCGAACAGCATGCGGCCCTGCTCACCACCGGAGATCACCTTCACCGACTTGAGGATCTCATCGTTGGAGAACAGCATGCGCCCCAGGGTGCCGCGAATCACCTGCTCGCCGCTGGTCCACTGGCCCATCCAGTCGAACAGGGTCACGTCGTCTTCGAAGTCGTGGGCGTGATCCTGGGCGTAATAGCCCACCTCGGCGCTGTCGGTCCACTTCACTTCGCCCTTGTCCGGGGTCATCTCACCGACCAGGGTGCGCAGCAGGGTGGTCTTGCCGATACCGTTGGGGCCGATGATGGCCACGCGCTCGCCGGCTTCGATGGTGAAGCTGAAGTCCTTGAACAGCACCTTGTCGTCGAAGGCCTTGGCCATCTTGTCGACGATCACTGCCTGGCGGTGCAGTTTCTTGGTCTGCTCGAAGCGGATGAACGGGCTGACCCGGCTCGACGGCTTGACCTCGGCCAGCTGGATCTTGTCGATCTGCTTGGCGCGCGAGGTGGCCTGCTTGGCTTTCGAGGCGTTGGCCGAGAAGCGGCTGACGAAGGTCTGCAGTTCGGCGATCTGGGCTTTCTTCTTGGCGTTGTCCGACAGCAGCTGCTCGCGGGACTGGGTCGCGGCGGTCATGTACTCGTCGTAGTTGCCCGGGAACAGGCGCAGCTCACCGTAGTCCAGGTCGGCCATGTGGGTGCAGACGCTGTTGAGGAAGTGACGGTCGTGGGAAATGATGATCATGGTGCTGTTACGCGCCGTGAGGATCGTTTCCAGCCAGCGGATGGTGTTGATGTCCAGGTGGTTGGTCGGTTCGTCGAGCAGCAGCACGTCCGGATCGGAGAACAGCGCCTGGGCCAGCAGCACGCGCAGCTTCCAGCCCGGGGCCACTTCGCTCATCGGGCCGAAGTGCTGTTCCAGCGGGATACCCAGGCCCAGCAGCAGCTCGCCGGCGCGGGATTCGGCGGTGTAGCCGTCCATCTCGGCGAATTCGGTTTCCAGCTCGGCGACGGCCATGCCGTCTTCCTCGCTCATCTCCGGCAGCGAATAGATGCGGTCGCGCTCGGCCTTGACCTTCCACAGCTGCTCGTGGCCCATGATCACCGTGTCGATCACGGCGAACTCTTCGTAGGCGAACTGATCCTGGCGCAGCTTGCCCAGGCGGGTGTTGGGTTCGAGCATCACCTGGCCGCCGGACGGCTCCAGGTCGCCGCCGAGGATCTTCATGAAGGTCGACTTGCCGCAACCGTTGGCGCCGATCAGGCCGTAGCGGTTGCCGTTGTTGAATTTGACCGAGACGTTTTCGAACAGGGGCTTGGAGCCGAACTGCATGGTGATGTTGGCGGTAGAAATCAAGTGCTTGTCCTGCGGGGGTTCCAGAGGTGTATTTAGGCCCTCTCGTCAGTTTTTGGCCAGTTCTTGGCCAATTCGACTCGGGGCGGCAGCTTCTCCAGCTCCCTCCAGTCCGAGGAGGAGCTGATCCATTTCGCGTAGGTAGAGAGCAACATCTCGACGCCATGGCCGAGCGGGTTCGCGATGAACGCTTCGGTTCATCCCTGCTATCAGGCACATGGTTGCGTAGGTGTGGCGGGTGTCTTACTGCCGGCGTTCACGGATGTCCAGCGCCTTGGGCGCTGATTTGAAGTGGCGGATTGTAACACTTGGTTCGCTGATCCACAGCCCACCTTTGCTCGGCTGGAACACAAATGGGCTTGTGGGGTCGCAGGGCTTCTAGGCCATTGGTCGAAAGCCTGCCAGGCGCCGCGCCTTTTTTTGTGGTGTTGAGCGCTTGATCATTCCAAATTTGAACGTACGGATGGAAAGGACCTCATTGCGAGCATCCTTTTCATTCTATTTATTCATCGAGTAGCTACGGTACGGGGCCATACAGAATGACCAGCACTGGACAGCGTGCCAGTCATTCTGCAGTTGGTAACGGCTGCGGGTGTTACATGTTATTTACTGCATATAGCGGATTGAGCGTTTGGCCATGGTCCTTTACAAGGTTGTCTTCAACAACGATCTTGCTGGTTTGGGAGATATAGTAGGTTTTCACTTGGGCGTTCATTTTCACGGCCATCAAGTACCCTCGTGCGTCGCTGCGGTCCCAGGTATCAGACTCCGCCTGCGCGATTGAGTAGTAACTGTCATTGCCGTCGTTGCGCCATGTACTGACTGCAACGTCAATGGATGTGCTTGCGCCGTTTGTGATCGTGAGTTTCATGTTTTAAATCCCTTTGGGTTATAGATTCCATGAGTTGGCTCCCTATTTACAATTTGCAGACTTGCCACTGCTACTTGTGACTAGTAGTTAGGTTAGCTCATGGGTGGCTAACTTGGATAATTGTGTTACGCAGTTAAGACCATGGAATAATTAAAGCAAGTAGTTCCAGGGTTTTCCCCAATCTGGCCAGTGTCGGTATAGAGGTCGTTGCAGGCCATGCCTTCCTGGTGGTCGTGCGCTGACATCGAAGCCGGTCGCAGACAAACCATGGTAGATTCCTGCCTCCAACAGGGAGGTGCCAATGAGCAATCGAGGGAAGGATCGTCAGATCGACAACATCGAGTTCAACGTCAGCGACATCAAGCGCAGCAAGGATTTTTACGGCGCGGTGTTCGGTTGGACCTTCATGGATTACGGTCCGACATACACCGAGTTCAGTGATGGTCGGCTTACCGGCGGCTTCACCACGGGCGAGCCGGTCAGGCCAGGAGGGCCTTTGGTCATCCTGTACGCAGACGATCTTGCCAAGGCCGAGAACACTGTAGTGGCGGCGGGCGGCAAGATCAGCCGGGAAGTGTTTTCGTTCCCAGGTGGAAAGCGATTCCATTTCATCGACCTAGATGGCTATGAGCTGGCTATATGGACAGCTGCAGATTGAGATGGAACGAGCCATCTGTATCCTTCACTGAACCGGCTTGATCAGCTCCTGCCCTTGGTTGCGTGCGTTACCCACTTCAGCGCCCACCCGGTGCCACTTGAACGTCTCCGCCGGCTCGCCCAGGTTGAGCAGCAACTGCTCGGCGTGATCGCTGGATAAAGGGGCGGACATCCATTCGATCGCCAGGCCAGATGACAGCACCACCGGTCGCCGGTCGTGCACGTCGACCAGGCCGCCCTGGGCATCGGCGGTGATGATCACGAACCCGTCATGCTCGGCACCGGTGAACTGACCAACCGCTGCGCACAGGGCAGGGCGTCCATCCCGCCGGCGGATGTAGTAGGGCTGCTTCTTCGGCCCACCTTCGTCCAGCCACTCATACCAGCCATCTACCGGTGTGATCGCTCGATGCGGCCAGATCGCCCTGAAAAACGGGCCGTGCGCGACCTTCTCGACGCGGGCATTGATAGGCGCGGCACGGTCTTGCGCCCAGTGTGGCCGCCATCCCCACCTCACCAGGTCCGCACGCGGACCTGCGTCATCTACTCGGAGCACGGCGACCTGCGTGGTCGGCGCAACGTTGTACCGCCCCAGGTCCTGGTCACCGACGTTGTTGCGCCAGGTCTCCGGCATGCTCAGGGTCGCAACGAAGTCATGGATCCCGCGGTACTGGCTTAGCCTTCCGCACATGTCCCGTTCTCCTGCTTGAGCCAAAGCATAGCCCGCCGGGCGGTACTGGTCTGGCAATCCATAGCCGTGGCTTGATGAACTGGGCGACCAGTCGGCCCTGGCCACAGATCCGGATGGGCGCGCCACAGAGCTCATTACGCGGCTGGATTTTCAGCTGATACCGATCTGATACCAATCCTGAGCGTGTCCAGCTCGCTCCAGTCGGAGCTTGAGTTGAGCCAACGCGCATGCGTCGACAGCAGCATTCGCACGCTGTGACCCAGCTGTTGGGTGAAAAATGCGGGAGTTGAGGCCAGACATTGCGCCTATTGTCGCATGGGTGCGACGACAGTTGTATGGGGGGCACTGGACAAGAATGTGCAGGACTGCCTGACGCACTGTTGCGTTCCCGAGCCCCTGACTATGCGGCTTTCATCGGTTTTGCAGGTTTCCGGTACTGGCACTTTGATTTACCATGACGCCTCAACAAAGGAGTGCCCCATGGGGAAAGTAATAGGAAAGGTCGTTTGCTGGTTCCTGGTCATCATTGCAGGCTTCGTGAGCATTGCATGGTTCTCTACCAGTGTCATCGCAGGCTTGCTGGGCATAGTCGCGACAGCATTCTTCTGTCCGCTCA
The DNA here is from genome assembly GCF_024259445.1 of Pseudomonas sp. DVZ6. NCBI lineage: Bacteria > Pseudomonadati > Pseudomonadota > Gammaproteobacteria > Pseudomonadales > Pseudomonadaceae > Pseudomonas > Pseudomonas sp. DVZ6. Next base: position 212,611 of record NZ_JANCLM010000002.1, on the reverse strand, counting down.
TATGGAAGGTGATCCCCAGGACCTCAGAGCCGAAAGTGCACGTAGGCGCATGTCTTCTCATCGCTTTCGTAGCTTTTTTTGTCGGCACAGGGGTGGCGGTGGTCAAGGGTGGCGACATCAGGCAAGCGACCAAGCAGGGTTTCGCCAGTGTCGAGGAACACCAGGCGGCCAGTGCACTGGGTCTTGATGCGGCGGGCTATGCCAGACACAAGGACGAAATCGCCGCAGCCGAGAAGCAGAAGGTCGAGCAGGCCGAGGCTACCAAGGCGAAAGTAGCCAGCGCGTGCAGACACGATCTTCAGTGCTGGGCTGAGAAAAACCAGTTCGACGCGATAATGGCCTGCCAACCAGCCATCCAACAGCTCGCAAAATTCGATTATGAATGGACCGACGGCATGACTACGCCTATTTTCACGAAGCTTGCCTGGGGTGATCAGAAGCGTGGAGAGATCATCTACCTGGGTGATGAGGTCAAGTTCCAGAACGGTTTCGGAACGTTCCTGAGACACAAGTACGCCTGCACTTTTGACCCGGCCAGCAAACTTGCCGTGAATGCATCGGCGGAGCCTGGAAGGTTGTAACTCTCGAACCTGGAGCCCGACCATCGTGTCGGGCTTTTTTGTTGCGTTCTACCAGGGGCACCGACCCGGACCCTGTTGTGTTAGATTTCGGGCCCGAACAAGGAGAGTGGTATGCGCATATTGATTGGCCTGGCGTCGTTGGTCCTGCTGGCAGGGTGTTCCACGACGCCCATTTCCGAGGGAAGCGCCAAGCAGGTTCCGGCTGAACGGATTTACGACCAGGCGGTTACCCGTAAAGTGTCGGCAGATGAGTCGACGGTGACCTTCCTGCGCGACGAAGGGTTCTACGGCTCGGGCTGCAGCCATGTTGTCTATGTGAACAACCGCAAGGCCTTCGCCATCAGGTCCGGCGAGGGTATTCGCATCCACCTCGCACCAGGATCCTATTTCTTCCGCCTGGAGACCGGTGCCGGCATGTGTCCGAACATTGCGACCTCGCAAAACTCCGAACTCAAGCCAGGCGCACATGAGGCTTACCGGATACTGCTTCCTTCCGATGGAAGTCTTCGGCTGACCCGTATCGAGTAGTGACAGTGCCATGGGGCTTTATCGGGCAGTCCTGGTTTGGGCTTGGTACGCCACGACCATGGCACTCCCGCGAATACCCAGTGCGGCAAGACACAGCGCACCCTGAGGGAGCGCTTTGCGCAAAGTGATCGGCTGCATTGATTGCCTCCTGGCATCGCCTGTCTGGGTCGGGCAGGTGTCTATCGCCAACCTGGTAAACAGACCTCACTGGATCTGGCTCACTCTAACAGCTTGAGCAGGGTCTGTTCAGTCAGTGGTCGATCCCTCAAGCGCGGCTCTTCTCATTACTGCCTGGCGAACCTCTCGCGGCGGCAACGGTGTCGCCGCGCCGGGCCCATCGCCACACTGCATTCCCTTTAATTCGCTGGGCGGAATGTGGACATGCAGCTGCCGACGGCGCTGCTGGATGATCTTCTGGATGCGTCTCATCGGGGCACACCTTGATGGGCATCCTTGCGAGAGCCGGAGGGCACGACTATCAGTAAGCGCCTGTTTGCCCGAAATGCCCGTCTTGCCTGACCAATGGACGTGATTCTGGCGCAGGCAGGCTGGAATGGGAGTTGCTTGATCCCAGGAAACCGATCATGCGGGGAGAGTTGACATGTTCCAGGATGACTTCTATTTCATGAGCTTCGTCGTGGCTGCCGTGCTGGCTGTGGATGTGGTGGCGATCTTCATGTTCCTGCAAGCCAGTGCCTGATCCCAATCCTGGGGATCAGCCCCCTGAATCGGGGCCAGGCGCACGGCGGTCGTTCGGTTCAGGGTTGATTGATTAGCGCTCACCTCGAGGTGGTAGCGCGTGGCCAGGGTGATATGCTGCGCCGCTTACCTGATCGGGAGTCTGTGGATGGCGTGGATGGACCGTGTAAAAGCCACGAGTGAGCGATTCACCGCTCGGCAACGCTGCATTGTCGGTGCGGGCCTGTTGGTCGCCTGGCTTGCAGGAACGGCCGCGTTCCCCGGCGTTGATCTTGTGTTTCTGTATGTCGGTTCGATGCTCATGTTCTTCGGCGCCGTGACAGTCCGGATCAACAAACGACCCTGAGTGACCTTCGTGGTGCCATGCACTGCATCGCGGGGCAAGCCCGCTCCCACGCTGGTGATGCCTGTAGCTTTGCTTCCTGCAACCTTCTTGTTTGGCATGGGGTGGCAGCGACAAGAACCTGCAGTACGTCAGTATCGATGCGAACTACTCCGCCCAGGAGACCTTCAACATTCGCAGCGTTTCGATGAGCAATCTGCGTGGTTTGTTCGCCGCCGGCAAGAGTTCGGCCAACCTGAGTTTCTACGTGTTCGGAAAACCTTGATCGGGTTCGCTTGACCTGCATGGACTCCGGTCGATCGATGACCGGAGTCTTGCGTCTGCAATCCTGTGACTGTGCTAGATTCCTTCGCCTTGCAGGCATCGAACGGGTGGTTTTTTGCTCGGGGCGATGCGAGGAGTGCATGGTAGAAGGGAGTTTCAGTTTACCCATGTTCATCGAAACACCGCGTCTTGTCCTGCGCCCCTGGGCCGAGCGGGACATAGAGGCTTTTGCCCTCGTCAATGCCGACCCCGAAGTCAGGCGCTACTACTATCCCGCGATACTGTCTCCCGATGAAACCCGGTCGATGCTCGCGGACTGCGATCACCATCTGCAGGTCCATGGTTTCGGTTTCGTCGCCGTCGAACGCAAGGTCGATGGCGCGCTGGTCGGCGGGCTTGGCCTGTCCCTGACCGGGGATGAGATACCGGGCGGCCCGCAGGTCGAAATCGGCTGGATCCTCGGGCGCAGCCACTGGCGGCAGGGGTACGCCTTCGAGGCGGCCAGCGCGTGTCTGGAGCACGCGTGGTCAACGCTTGGGCTAAGGCAGGTCATCGGCTACACCTCCAGCATCAACACCCCGTCGCGGGCTTTGATGGAGCGGTTGGGTATGCGTTCGGATCCGGCGGAGGACTTCCCCGACCCGACGGTGCCTGAAGGCAATGCATTGCGGCCGCACGTGCTCTACCGAATCCACAGGCCGGCCTGAAAGCGATGCGATATAGCGAACCGGCCTACCGCGCCCATCACCCGGAGCTAGTCTTGTAGATCGTAAGCAGACTATTAAAAAGGGTGGTAGGTGTCTGACCCTGTCCAGGGCTTCCTGCTGGGGTGGTTGGAGTCTGTATGAGCCGTTTGATGATGGCAGTGGCCGCCAGCCTGTTGCTGGTGGGCTGCGCACACGATCCCGATATCCGTGCGGGCCGCGACAACACCTTCGGCATGACCGCGAAAAGCCCGCCGGAGTACCTGAACTGCGTCAAGGCCGAGCTTCCCGACACGGCCACGACCTATGTCGTGCAGAACCAGGACGCCCTGGAGCTATTTGTCGCCAGCACTGACCCGAACAAGGCCGAGGGGCTGGTCAAGGTTCAAGGCTCCGCCGGGCGGCAGCAGTTCTCGGCGTATCAGCGGGATGCCTGGTATGACAAGGGGCGCCTGCTCGATGCCGCGCTGATGTGTTCGCGGGTATGATCGCAGCTTAGCGGGGCGCGCCAGTTTCCATCGCGCCTCGTGAAGCGATCCCGCCCCACTTCACCTCAAGGTGCCTCTCATGTTGAACGGACTCAACCATCTCACCCTGGCGGTTTCGAACCTGCCAGACAGCATCGTCTTCTATCAGCAGATCTTGGGCTTCAAGCTCGATGCACGCTGGGACCGTGGTGCCTACCTGAGTCTGGGCGACCTTTGGCTGTGCCTGTCGGTCGACCAGATCGAGGCGGGCGACTTGCAGCGCAACTACACCCACTACGCATTTTCCATCCGCCAGACCGATTTCGCGGCATTTGCCCAGCGCTTGCATGAGCATGCTGTGAGCCTGTGGAAACAGGACAGCAGCGAGGGCGACTCACTGTACTTCCTCGACCCGGACGGCCACCAGCTCGAAGCCCATGTCGGCGATCTGCAGTCGCGGCTGGCTGCCTGTCGGGTCAAACCCTATGCGGGCATGGTGTTCTACGACTGACGCATCCGCGCCATGCACAGCGCATCGACGTACACCCCGTCACGCACGCCGTAATCGCGCAGCCGGCCTTCGGTCTCGAAGTCGAACTTGCGATACAGCGCCAGCGCCGGTTCATTGTCGGCGTAGACGGTGAGCTGGACCCGGCGCAGGTTCATCCAGTTGTCGGCAATGTCGAGGATGGCCGTCATCAGCCGCGAGCCGACGCCCTTGCCTTGCCAGGCCTGGGCAACGCCCATGAGCAGCTCGCCCAGGTGCGCCTGGCGGATGCGTGTGCTCTGGTCGAGGCCGATATTGCCGATCACCTGGCCCTTGTGCACCGCCACCAGGCGGACCTGGCGTTCGTGGTAGGCGGCCAGGCGCTCGCGCCAGACTTCGACGGACTGGTAGGGCATCTGCAGCACCTGGCGGCACACGGCCGGTTCATTGTAGAGCGCGGCGATGCCCTGCAAGTGCCGCTCGGCAAACCGTTCGATGACGATGTCGGGCGATGCGTCGGTCACTGTGTTTCCATCCTTTGAAAAACGAGTGGCGCCTGAGTGTACGGGGCGCAGGCCCAGGCTGGCCAGTGGCGATGACCTGGCAAGAAAGCGGATGCGCCGGCGCGCCACGATGGGTACAGTGCAGTGATCGTCGTCCTGCCGGAGCCTGTCATGTCCTGTGCCTTCACCCTCATGCAATCGCCTGTCGGCACCCTGACCCTGGTGGCGCGGGGCGAGCGGCTGGCCGCCGTGCTGTGGGAGCACGAGCGGGAAAACCGGGTGCGCCTGGGCGACCTGCACCGTGATGACCAGCACGGCGTGCTGCGCGAGACTGCCCGCCAGCTGGGCGAGTACTTTGCCGGGCAACGCCAGCGTTTCGAGCTGGAACTGGATTTCGCCGGCACCGAGTTCCAGCGTGAGGTCTGGGCCGCGTTGTTGACCATTCCCTTCGGCCAGACCCGCAGCTACGGTGAGATCGCGAGGCAGATCGGCAAGCCTGATGCGGTCCGAGCGGTGGGCGCGGCCAACGGGCGCAACCCGATCTCGATCATCGCGCCATGCCACCGGGTGATTGGTGCCTCGGGTAGCCTCACCGGTTTCGCCGGCGGCCTGCCGGCCAAGCAGTTCCTGCTGGCACTGGAAGGGCGGCAGAGCCTGGCGCTAGATTTCTAGGCGTCAGCCGAGCCAGAAGCAGAGCAGCGCCAACGCGAGGGCCAGCAGCGTGCCAGCGAACAGGCTGTAGTGGCGGTGGGCGCGGCGGGCGTGGGCTTCGACCTCTCGCAGGTACTGGCCTGGAGGTGGGGCGTCCGGGCGATGGCGAAGGCCTTCGGCGATATCGGCCAGGCGCCCGCGAATCAGGGTGCCCACCAGGTACCAGACGCTGGCATAGCTGGCCAGGATCACCAGCACGTATTTCATATGGCCGATAACCCGGCAGTGCCCGTCTGTGGCGCCGATCGCAGTGTGCAGGTCCTCATGGTGCATCCGTCCTTGGCATGTCGTCGATTGACGAGGATACAATCGACGGGCGCAGACTCCCAGCGCCGATGTGTCGATTTCATGGACGAGACCACAATGACCCATGCCGCAGCCATCCCCGCCGACTCGCTGATCGCCCCCCATGCCGCGCAGGCGGGCTTTCGTCATTGCCGGGCAATCGACCTGGCGGACGATGGGCAGCCCGCCATGGCGCACTTCCTGCGCCTGATGGCGAGCATGCCTGGCTGGATCGACGACATGATGGTGTTGCGCAACCGCCTGGTCGGGCTGTTCGGGCTGAAGAACCTGGGGCGGTTGACTGCCATCGACCCGGCCCGCGCCCCGGACAGCTACCAAACCGGAGAGCGGGTGGGCATCTTTACTTTGATCCACAACAGCGAGCATGAGGTGCTGCTGGCCGATTGCGATCACCACTTGGACGTACATATTGCCCTGATGCGTCGCCCGACAGCCCCCGGGCGGTGCGAGGTGCTGGTCAGCACCGTGGTGCGCACGCACAACTGGCTGGGCCGCCTGTACATGCTGCCGGTGGCGCCGTTCCATCGGCTGATCGCGCCCATCGCCCTGCGCCGGCTGGCGTTGTAACGATCAGGATGGCGGCGCGAAGCGTTGACGGAACCAATCACCAAGCATGGCCTTTTCCGCATACAGCCGGTCGTTGTTGCCCAGACGTCCCGGGCGGCTGAGGTACATCTTGTCGCTCAGGTGTTCCTGGGCTTTGAGCGCGGGTTGCCCGGGCTGCTGGAGGGTGTAGTCGAGGTCGATGCTGGGCCAGGTGACCTCGCGCATGAAGCGCACATCATAGGCCTGGCTGTGCCACGGCTCGAAACGCCCGGCCAGGTCGATGTCACGGATGTCGATGACCAGTTGCTGGCCTGGCCGCAGGTAGCGCTGGCCGAGCTTCTGCAGGTGCTGGGTGATGGCCTTCATCACCTGCGGGTCGGCGCCCTGGGGGTAGCCGCGGTTGTCGAGGCTGGCATCGCGGAATTTTTCCGGGTGGTCGAAACGCACCTCGACCTGCGCGGTCGGGGTGCCCTGTGCCATGCTGTCGAATGCCAGCACCAGCAACAGGGCGCTGGCCAGGGTGGTACGCATGATGCACCTCCGGGGTGGGGCGGCTTGCCGGCCTATTTTACGCCGGTACGGGGCATAAGCAGAGGACTGATGCAATGAGCGCTTTTCGGCGGATAACCGCCAATACCCGCGGGCGTGACCTGGCCGTGGGCGATATTCACGGGCACTTCGAGCGCTTGCAAGTATGCCTCGAAGCTGTCGAATTCGATCCAGCGGTCGACCGCCTGTTCAGCGTCGGCGATCTGGTCGACCGCGGGCCGGCCAGCCCGCAGGCGCTGGAATGGCTGGCCAAGCCCTGGTTCCACGCGGTGCAGGGCAACCACGAGTCGCTGGCGGTCAATCACCTGCGCGGTGGTCGGGTCGACCTGGACATGTACCGGGCGGCCGGCGGCGGCTGGTTCCTCGACCTGCCGAAAACTGAGCAAGCGCGATTCGTCGAGGTGTTCGAGCGGTTGCCGATCGCGTTGCAGGTCGACACACCCGACGGTCCGGTTGGGCTGCTGCACGCCGACAGCCCGTTCGACGACTGGGAGCGTTTGTGCGTGAACCTGCAGGCCGGGGATGACCCCGAGGTGCGCGAGGTGTGCCAGTGGTCGCGACGGCGCCTGAAGGAGGGCGACAGCCGGCCGGTGAAGGGCCTGCGGGCCTTGCTGGTCGGGCATACGCCGGTGCTGGAGGTGAAGGTGCTGGGCAATGTCTGGCACCTGGACACCGGCGGCTGGAGCCGTGGCCATTTCAGCCTGCTCGAACTGCGGGGGCTGACGTTGCTCAGCCCAGGGCCAGGTGCATGAGCACGCCGCTGGCGAGCAGGATCAGCATCACCCCCGAGGCGCGTTCCAGCCAGGGCAGGGCGCGGGCGAAGCGGCGCAGCACCCGCTGATTGCCGATGGCCACGGCCACCAGCAGGTCCCAGGCCAGGACGATGGCGAACATCCAGGTGCCGTAGGCCAGCTTGGCCAAGGTGCTGCTGCTGGCGATCATGCTCGCCAGGCTGGCGTAGAACAGCGCGTTCTTCGGGTTGAGGATGCCCGAGGCGAAGCCCATGCCCAGGCTGTTCAGCCAGCCTCTGGCGCGCGATGAAGTGTTGGTGCAGGCCCCCGTCAGGCCGCTCTTTCCAGCATGGCGCAGGAACAGTTGCCCGATGTACAGCAGGTAGCCGCAGCCGGCCAGTTGCAAGGCGACGAACAGCGGGCTGCCGTCGCGCAGAAACGACACCCCGGCGAACGCCGCGCCGATGAACACGCCATTGGCCAGGGCGATGCCTGCGCAGGCGCCACTGGCCACCCGCCAACCGGCGCTGGCCGAGGTCCGGGCCACCAGGAAGAAGTCCGGACCCGGGGAGAGCAGGGCGAGGAAGTGGGCGGTGGCGATGAGCAGGAACAGTTGCATGGGCGGGCTTCCAGAACGAGGAAACCGTAGTCTGTGACCGGGCAATAGGGCGGGTATTGAAGATTATTGCAAGGCTGCGCGGTATGCCCCCGGCGTTACCCCCGCATGCGCCTTGAACACTCGCTGGAAGTGACTCTGGTCGGCAAAGCCCAGGCGATACGCGACTTCAGCCAGCGGCCGGCCTTGGCGCAACAGTTGCCGGGCCTTGTTTATCCGGGCGTTGAGCAGGTAGGCATGGGGTGTCATGCCGGTGGCGATGTTGAAGGCGCGGATCAATTGATAGCGCCCCATGCCCGCCAGCCGTGCCAGGCCATCAAGGCTTAGTTCGGCCAACGCCTGCTCCTCGGCATGGGCCAGCAGGTCGCGCAGTGTCGAAGGCGGCATGGGTGGCGCAGGTGGCAGGTCCGGATGGATGGAGAAGTCGTTGTCGCCAAGAAAAGCCACCAGTGCCGCCTCTTTCTCGAACGCCGTCGCCCTGGAAAACAGCAGGGTGTTCAGCGCGCAGAACTGCCGGTACAGCGCTGCCGAGCGGCTGATCCGGGCCGCTGCGCCGGGCTGGTCGGCGGCGATCCCCGACTCCAGGCACAGGCAGCGCAGCCAGTCGGCGTCCAGGTGCAGCATCTGGTAGCTCCAGGCCTGCCCAGGTTCGGGATTGCAGGCGTGCACCCGCTGGGCCGGCACGAACACCAGGGTGCCAGGCGTCAGGCGCACCTGTCCGTCGCCAGCCCCGGTGAAGCGGCTCTGGCCGGCATCCACCGCGCCGATGGAAAAGCTTGGGTGGCTGTGGGCCTTGTAGCAGGCGCGGCTGTGGCAGGCGCGTCGGCTCTCGACATAGGGCAAGGCCGGATCGTGCCAGATTTCGCTGCTCGGAAGGGGCATGTCGAGGGAGCCTGGAAATGGACGCAGGGCGCCAGTCTAGCGTCTACCTACTGTTCCGGCCATTTGCCGCGCCGCTGTGCTTGACGCGCACGCCCGCCAGACGCGACGCTGCGACGGTCCCCGCTGGAGAAGAATAATGGACCTGTCGAGCCTGCTGCTGTTCATCCCCGCCTGTTTCGCCCTGAACATGGCGCCGGGCCCCAACAACCTGCTGTCCCTGCACAACGCCAGCCGCTATGGCCTGCGCACCGCCTGCGTGGCCGGCGGCGGGCGCCTGCTCGCCTTCAGCGGCATGATCGCCCTGGCGGCCATGGGCCTGGCCGTGGTGCTGCACACCAGCGAGTACCTGTTCCTGGCGATCAAGGTGCTGGGCGCGGGCTATCTGTTCTATATCGCCTGGCAGCTGTGGCGGGCGCCGGTCGGCGAGACGGCGGTGGCTGGCGAGCAGCCGCGCGGCACCTGGAAACTGGCGCGCCAGGAGTTCTGGGTGGCGGCGGGCAACCCCAAGGCCATTCTGATCTTCACCGCCTTCCTGCCGCAGTTCGTCTCGATGGGCAGCGCCACGCCGGTGAGCGAACAGTTCCTGCAACTGGGCGTGCTGTTCCTGTTGCTGGAGTGGGCGGCCATCGCCATTTACGCAGGGCTCGGCGCCTACCTGCAACGCTGGTTCGAACGGCCCGGGCCACGGCGGCTGTTCAACCGGATCAGCGCGTCGCTGCTGGGCTGCGCCGGTATCGGCCTGCTCGCCGCACGGCGCTAGAACTGCCAGCGTACGCCCAGGTTCACGCCGCTGGCTTCCTGCTGGCGGCTATCCAGGTTGCTGGTGTATTGCATGCCGCCGTGCAGGCTCAAGGCCCGGTTGACCTGGGCCACCAGGCCGCCTTCGAGTTGCGCCGAGGTGTAACGGTAGTCGGTCTTGATCCTGTCCACGCCATCGAAGGTCAAGGTGTCGCGACCGCCGTCGCCATGCCACAGGTTTAGTTGTGCGTAAGGTTGTAGCAGGCGATCGCCGCTGACCTTGAAAGTGCCTTCCAGGCGCACGCCAAGGCGACCGGTCAGTTCCACCTGGGCGTCATGGCTGATGCGTGAGACGCCGTCGCTGGCGCTGTCCAGTGAGGTCTTCTGGGCGATCAGCTGCGCTTGCGGCTCCAGGGTCCAGCGCTCGAACAAGGCAATCGGCAAGCCGGACTCAACCGACGCGCTCCAGGCATGGCCGTCAAGCTCCAGCTTGCCGCCGCGGTCCGAGCGCGCCCGGCCATCGAGGTCGGTGTACTGGACGACCGTGTCGAGGTACCCGCCTTGCGGCGCGACCAGCGTCCAGTAGACGCCGACGCTCTTGCCATCGAGCACCAGGTCGCCGACGCGGCGGTCTTCCACGGCCAGGGCAAAGCCTTTGACGTCTGCGTCCAGCCGGCTGTGGCCGACGTACACGCCCATCTGCTGGCGATAGCCATTGTCACTGACCGTGGCATAGAGGTCCTGGCCCACCTTGAAGCCCTGCAGGTCGCCATCCAGGCTCGGGCTGACGGTACCGCTCCAGTGCTGGCGCAAGGCGCCGCCATAGGCCTGGCCCCAACTGGCCGGCAATGCGCCCTGGCCCGCCAGAAGCTGCTGGTCGCCCTGGCGCTGGTGGAAGGTGCCCAGGGCCTGGCGGGCGATGATCGCGGCGCCTCGAGGGGCAGCGGCATACACGGGCACTTCCGGGCGGTACAGCGGCACGCTCTCGCCGGCCACCGGGTCGGGAAGATCGGGTTGACCGGGCGCCGGCGCCGGCACGGGCGGTGTAACGGGCGGCTCACCCGGCGCGGGCGCAGGTGGCGCGACCAGTGTCGAGCGCAGGTACCAGCTGTTCTCGCTGCCCGCAGTCACGCCGCCTTTGAACAGGCGGTAGTCGTAGGCGCCGGCCGAGAGTGTCTGGGTCTGCACGAAGGCGTTGGCGCTGCTGGTGGCACCGTCGCGGGCCTCGACCACCTGGATGCCGTTCTGGGTGGTGGCGGCGCCGGTGCCACCGAGGTTGTTGACGAGCAACCGGGTGCTGCCGGTGATGGCGCCCTGGCTGACCACCAGACGGTCGGAAGCCGCATCGTCCCCAGCCAGCTGGCTGTTGAGGCGCAGGGTGCCGTTGGCGCCTTCGTAGTTGCCTTGGATCGTCAACGTGCCGAGCTTGTTCTGGCCCGTGCCGAGGTCAATGGTGCCGGCATTGCTCACAGTCGCCGGCTGGCCTGTGGCAACGGCAGAGATGATGCCTTGCCGGGAAACGAGGGTGCTGTCGGCATCGATGCTCAATGTGCCACGACCGGTATCCGCATCGCCGAGGCGCAAGGTGTCGGTCAGCTCCAGGTGGCTACCCGCGTTCAGCGCAATCCGCTCCCAGTTCAGGTACTGGCCGCCCCCGGTGCTCCGGCTGGCGTTGAAGGTCAACGCATCGTCGCCTGCGCCGCCGTCGAGGGGGATGGACAGTGCATCCTGGTCCAGGCGCTTGAGCAGGGCCTGATCATCGCCAGGCCCAAGGTCAACGCGACCGGCAATACGTCCACCGTCCCAGGTGAACGTGTCGTTGCCCGTGCTGAGCAACACATCACCGCCTATCCGGCCGCCATGCACCAGCACCCGGTCGTCGCCGCCACTGACGCTGATATTGCCACCCACGGCGCCGTCGAAGATCTCCACATAGTCCTTGTCGAAGGCCGTGATGATGTTCCGGTCGATCACGCCGCCGCGCATGATGAAGGTGTTTTCGTCCAGGCGCATGTTGACGTTGCCGATTCGCCCGGCGTTCATTTCGGCATGGTCGCCGCTGTCGAAGGTGCCTTTGATCCAGCCACCGGTCATGCGGAAGGTATCCAGGCCATCGCCCTGGTTGAGGTTGCCCTCGATTACGCCACCGCTGATCTTGAAGTCGTCGATGCCCGAACCCTGGTCGACGTTGCCGCCGATGCTGCCGGAGGCCATGTCGATAGGGTCCGTACCGGCGCCGAAGGTCACATCGCCACTGATGAGGCCTGTCCCACCGACTGGCATGCTCAGGCTGTTGTTGCCATTGGTGTCAATCAACGTGGCTGCTGTGCCGCTGTCGCAGATGTACGTATCGTCACCTGCTCCGGCGGTGAAGCTGCAGGCCGCCTGGGCGGTGGGCACGTTCAGCAGGGGCAGGGTGGCGAGAGTCAGCAGCAGGCGCGTTCGCATGGGTAGACCTCCATGGTTCCGGGAAGGCCCGCAGCGCATGCAGGCTCAACCCGGTTGTATAGAGGTCTGGGAGAGGGGCACAACTGGCAGAAATGTCAGGTGGCCAGTGGCCGCCGCCTGTCAGTCGCGGTAGAACGTCTGCACCAGGTGATAACCGAACTTGCTCTTGATCGGCCCGTGCACCACGCGCAGGGGCTTCTTGAAGATCACCTGGTCGATGGCGCCTACCAGCTGGCCCGGGCGCACTTCGCCCAGGTCGCCGCCGCGCTTGCCGGACGGGCAGGTGGAGAATTTCTTCGCCAGCACGTCGAAGGCCTCGCCGTTGGCGATGCGCTGCTTGAGCTTTTCGGCTTCGTCAGCGGTCTTGACCAGGATATGGCGGGCTTGGGCTTTCATTGGGGTACCTGTGCTTCAGGGCAAAAAGCCGACATTATGCCTGATGTCGGAGAACCTGGGGCAGCGCGGCTCCCACGAGGTTCTCCAGTTACCTTAATTCCGCACGGTCGCGGAACTGCTCCAGCGCCTCGGGGTTGGCCAGGGCATCGGTGTTCTTCACCGGCAGGCCATGCACCACATTGCGGATCGCCAGTTCCACCAGCTTGCCGCTGAGGGTGCGCGGGATGTCGTCGACCTGGGCGATTACCGCCGGCACATGGCGCGGCGTGGTGTACTGGCGGATCACCTGGCGGATACGCTGGCGCAGGGCATCGTCCAGTTGCAGGCCGTCGCGCAGGCGCACGAACAGCACCACGCGCACGTCGCCGTGCCAGTCCTGGCCGATGGCCACGCTCTCCAGCACCTCCTCGACCTTTTCCACCTGGCGATAGATCTCCGCGGTGCCGATGCGCACGCCGCCGGGGTTGAGCACGGCGTCGGAACGGCCGTGGATCACCAGGCCACCGCCGGGTATCTGCTCGGCATAGTCGCCCTGGCACCAGATGCCCTCGAACTGGCTGAAATACGCCTCATGGTAGCGGCTGCCATCGTCGTCGCCCCAGAAGCCAAGCGGCATCGAAGGGAAGGGCTGGGTACAGACCAGCTCGCCTTTCTCGCCAGTAATCGACTGTCGCTGTTCGTTCCAAACATCCACCGCCATGCCCAGGCCCTTGCCGGCGATTTCCCCACGGCGCACCGGCAGCAGCGGGTTGCCGAGCACGAAGCAGGCGACGATATCGGTGCCACCGGACATGGACGCCAGGCACACGTCGGGCTTCACCTTGGCATAGACATAGTCGTAGCTGTGCGGTGACAGGGGCGAGCCGGTGGAGAGAATCAGCCGCAGGCTGTCGAGGCGGTGGGACTTGGCCGGTTCGACACCGGCCTGTTCCAGGGCGGCAAGGTATTTGGCGCTGGTGCCGAAGGCGTGGATCCCTTCGGCGTCGATCAGGTCGAGCAGGCGCGCGGGGCCTGGGTGGAACGGCGAGCCGTCGTACAGCAGCAGGGTGGCGCCGACCGCCAGGCCGCTGGCCAGCCAGTTCCACATCATCCAGCCGCAAGTGGTGTAGTAGAACAGCACGTCGTCGGCCTTGAGGTCGTTGTGCAGGCCATGTTCCTTGAGGTGTTGCAGCAGCACGCCGCCGGCACGGTGGACGATGCACTTGGGCACGCCGGTGGTGCCGCTGGAGTACAGGATATAGAGCGGATGATCGAAGGGTAGCGCGGTGAAGATCGGCGTCCCGCCGGGCGTGAAGTAATCGGCCCACAGGCTCGTCGGCGCGCCGATGAACTCATCGGCGCGGGTCTGCGGTCGGGTATGCGGCACCACCAGCAACTGCTTGACGCTTGGTAGCTGGGCCACGACCTGGTTGATTTTCTCCACCTGGTCGATGACCTTCCCGGCATATTGATAACCGGCGCAGGCCACCAGCAGCCTGGGCGCGATCTGGCCGAAACGGTCGATGATGCCGTGGCTGCCGAACTCCGGTGAACAGCTGGACCAGACCGCGCCGAGGCTGGTGGCGGCGAGCATGGCCACCAGGGTTTCCCAGGTATTGGGCATTACCGCGGCGATACGGTCGCCGGGCTGGATGCCAGCCTGCCTGAAGGCCTGTTGCAGTCCGGCGACCTGGCCGGCCAGCTGGTTGTGGGTGAGGCGGTGGCGAGTGCCGTCCTCGCGCACGGCCACCACGGCGGGACGGTCGTCGCGGCGTTGCAGCAGATGCTCGGCGACGTTCAGGGTGGCGCCGCGGAACCAGCGAGCGTCGGCCATGTGCTCGCCTTCCTCGAGGATGCTCGTCGGTGGCGTGTGCCAGCGCACATGGAAGTACTCGGCCAGGGCCTGCCAGAACTGCGGGCGCTGCTCGATGCTCCAGCGGTGCAGGGCGGCGTAGCTGTCGAGCTGGAGATTGAAGCGCCGGTTGACCCGGCGGCGGAAGGCTTCCATCCGGCTCGCTTCGATGCGGGAGGTGGAGGGGCGCCAGAGTACGTCGTTCATGCCGGGACCCTCGGTGATTGCTGATCCACTCGCCTCTTCAGGGCTTGCGCTCCCCCTGTAGGAGCGGCCTTGTGCCGCGAAAGGGCTGCATCGCAGCCCCCCAACCATTGGTGTCACATCATCGATCGCCGGGGCCGCTTTGCGGCCCTTTCGCGGCGCAAGGCCGCTCCTACACACAGAGAATGCGCAACCCCGACCATCATTCTAGACGCTTACTGGGCCAGCCAGCCGCCATCGACGTTCCAGGCGGCACCACGCACCTGGCTGCCGGCCTCGCTGCACAGGAACAACACCAGCTCGCCGAGATGCCGGGGCGTGACGAAGGCCAGCGAAGGCTGCTTCTCGGCCAGCAGGTCGTGCTGCGCCTGCTGCGCGTTGCCACCGTTGGCGGCACGGTCGTCGATCTGCTTCTGCACCAGCGGGGTCAGCACCCAGCCCGGGCAGATGGCGTTGCAGGTGACGTTGCTGGTGGCGGTCTCCAGGCCGATGACCTTGGTCAGGCCGACCACGCCATGCTTGGCGGCGACGTAGGCGGCCTTGCCGGTGGAGCCCACCAGGCCGTGCACCGAGGCGATGTTGATGATCCGCCCCCAGCCCCGCGCGCGCATGCCCGGCAGCGCCAGACGGCTGCCGTGGAACACCGCCGACAGGTTCAGCGCGATGATCTTGTCCCAGGCCTCCACCGGAAACTGTTCGACCGGTGCCACATGCTGGATGCCGGCGTTGTTGACCAGGATGTCGACCGCGCCGAACTCGCGTTCGGCCAGGGTGAACATCTGCTCGATCTGCGCCACGTCGGACAGGTCGGCGGGGTGGTGGGCCACCTTGACCCCGTGCTGCCTGATCTCGGCAATGGCAGCCGCCGGGTCGCCAAAGCCGTTGAGCAGGATGTTGGCGCCGGCCTCGGCCAGCACCTGGGCTACTCCTAAGCCGATGCCGCTGGTGGAACCGGTGACCAATGCGGTCTTGCCTTTGAGCGTCATGCCGTTCTCCTTCATACGATGCCGGTAGCGTAGAACGTGGCGATGACCACGAACACGGCCAGGGTCTTGATCAGGGTAATACCGAAGATGTCCTTGTAGGCCTCGCGGTGGGTCAGCCCGGTAACCGCCAGCAGGGTGATCACCGCACCGTTGTGCGGCAGGGTGTCCATGCCGCCGCTGGCCATGGCGGCGACCCGGTGCAGCACCTCCAGCGGGATGTTCGCCGCGTTGGCGGCGGCGATGAAACTGTCGCTCATGGCCGCCAGGGCGATGCTCATGCCGCCGGAGGCGGAGCCGGTGATGCCGGCCAGCAGGGTGACGGTGATGGCTTCGTTGACCAGCGGGTTGGGGATGCCGCGCAGGGCGTCGGCCAGGACCAGGAAGCCCGGCAGCGAGGCGATCACCGCGCCGAAACCGTATTCCGAGGCGGTGTTCATCGCCGCCAGCAGGGCGCCGCTCACCGCGCTCTTGGTGCCTTCAGCCAGGCGCTGGCGAATGGTGCCGAAGGCACACACCAGCACCATCAGGATGCCCACCAGCAGAGCCGCCTGCACCGCCCAGATCGCCGTGAGCTTGGCCACGTCGCTGTGCACCGGCGTGGCCATGCCTGGCAGTTGCAGGGTATGACTGGTCCCGTACCACTGCGGGATCCAGTGGGTGAACAGCAGGTTCATCACCCCCACCAGCAGCAGTGGCGCCAGGGCCAGCCAGGGGTTGGGCAGGGCGATATCGTCGGCGGTTTCCGGCTCGTTGCGCAGGTTGCTGCCGTAGCCTTCGCCTTTGCGCTGGGCCTTGTTGCGCTGGCGTTGCAGGTAGAGCATGCCGGCGCAGAACACGAACAGCGTGCCGATCAGCCCCAGCCAGGGCGCGGCCCAGGCGGTGGTGTTGAAGAAGGTGCTGGGAATGATGTTCTGGATCTGCGGGGTGCCGGGCAGGGCGTCCATGGTGAAGGAGAACGCACCCAGGGCGATGGTCGCCGGGATCAGCCGTTTGGGGATGTTGCTCTGGCGGAACATCTCGGCGGCGAACGGGTACACCGCAAACACCACCACGAACAGCGACACACCGCCGTAGGTGAGCAGGGCGCAGACCAGCACGATCACCAGCATGGCCTGGCGGGTGCCGAGCAGGCGGATGGCGGCGGCGACGATCGAGCGCGAGAAGCCCGACAGTTCGATCAGCTTGCCGAACACGGCGCCGAGCAGGAACACCGGGAAGTACAGCTTGATGAAGCCGACCATTTTCTCCATGAACACCCCGGTAAAGGCCGGGGCCACGGCGGCAGGGTCGGTGAGCAGCACGGCGCCGAGGGCGGCGATGGGGGCGAAGAGGATCACGCTGTAGCCGCGGTAGGCGGCGAGCATCAGCAGGGCCAGGGCAGCGAGGGCGATGAGCACGGTCATCGAGGGGGATCTCCAGGGTGTTGTTTTTATGGTTGCCGGGGAGATAGCGGGAATCGTGCCATGTTTATAACTAATTGATTTTATTGAATAAATGTTCTTTTGCTGATTTTTTTGTCTCTGTTTAGAGATGCATATGGGCTGAAGGCCATCGCGGGACAAGCCCGCTCCTACAGGGGGCGGTGTATTTGCGAGTATCACCAATCCCTGTAGGAGCGGGCTTGCCCCGCGATCGAGGGCGAAGCCCTCGCAACAGTCTCTATTATGAAACTTAAATCTCTTTATTGAGACAATATCCCCAGCACCACCATTTTCTTGTACAGCGTCGAGCGCCCCAATCCCAATGCCTTTGCCGCCTCCGGCACATTCCCGCCACTGCGTGCCAAGGCCTGCACAATCAGCCCGCGTTCAAACTGCGCGCAGGCCTCCCGGTACCCCAATTGCGGCGCTGTCTCGGCCACCGGGCTCAACGGCCCCAATGCACTGACCAAGTCCGACACATTCAAGCGCGGCTGATCCGCCAGCAAGGTCGCCCGTTCCAGCACATTACGCAGTTCTCGGATATTCCCGGGCCAGGCATGCCGCCCCAACAATGCCTGGGCCTCGGCCTCCAGCTCATATTGGCTGCCCAACTCGGCGAGGATCGCCTCGCACAGCGCCGGCAGGTCTTCCAGGCGTTCGCGCAGCGGTGGCACCTGCACCGGCAGCACGTTCAGCCGGTAGTACAGGTCGGCACGAAACGCCCCCCGGGCCATGGCCGCCTGCAGGTCGATGGAGGTGGCGGCAATGATCCGCACGTCGCTGCGCAGCATCTGGTTGCTGCCCACCGGCTCGTATTCCTTCTCCTGCAGCACACGCAACAATTTGCTCTGCAGGGCCAGGGGCATGTCGCCGATCTCGTCGAGGAACAAGGTGCCGCCTTCGGCCAGTTGCAGCTTGCCGCTGCGGCCCTTGCGGTCGGCGCCGGTGAAGGCGCCGGGGGCGGTGCCGAAGAACTCGGCCTCCAGCAATGCTTCGGGGATCGCCGCGCTGTTGATGCTGACAAACGCCTTGTGCGCCCGCGCCGAGGCGGCATGGATGGCGTGGGCCAGCAGCTCCTTGCCGGTGCCGGTCTCGCCGAGCAGCAGCACCGGCGAGTCGCTGGTCGCGCCGCGGCGGGCGCGGCGCTTGGCCTCTAGGCAGGCAGGGCTGCTGCCGACGAACTGGGCGAAGCTGTAGCGGGCCTGGCGCGCACGCAGCTGCGAGCGGGTCGAGGCCAGTTCCTGCTGCATGCTGGCATAGCGCTTGAGCAGCGGCGACAGGCTGCGCAGTTCGTCGAACAGGGCAAAGCCGATGGCACCGATCAGCGCGCCCTGGCCGTCGTGGATCGGCAGGCGCATCACCACCAGCGGCTCGTTCGGCGTGTCGAGCATGTCCAGCAGGATCGGCTTGCCGTTGCTCACCACCTCGCGCATCAGGCTGCCGGGGATCACCGCCTCGCAGGGCTGGCCGATGGCGCTGGCGGCATCCTGCAGGCCGAAACGGCGGGCATAGCGCTCGTTCATCCAGACGATGCGCGCCTGGCGGTCGACGATCACCGTGCCTTCGCTGGACTGCTCGATGATCTCGAACAGCGAGCGGATGGCCAGTTGGCGGACCTGGGGGTAGTCCTTGAGGTTGTCGTGCATGGAAGGGATACCCGTAATCGAAATATATGCCGAACGTGTAGGAGCGGCCTTGTGCCGCGATAGGGCCGCAAAGCGGCCCCAGCGATCTTTGCGTCGCCACTGAAATCCCGGGGCCGCTCTGCGGCCCTTTCCGGCCGGTCCGACGCCTCGGCAAGGCCGCTCCTACATGCGAGGATCAAACGCCTCGCGCAGCGCATCGCCGATGAATACCAGCAACGACAGGATCAACGCCAGGGCAAAGAATGCGGTAAAGCCCAGCCAAGGCGCCTCGAGGTGCTGTTTGCCCTGGGTCACCAGCTCGCCCAGCGAGGCACTGCCGGCGGGCATGCCGAAGCCGAGAAAATCCAGCGCGGTGAGGGTGGTGATCGCCCCGGTGAGCATGAACGGCACATAGGTCAGGGTCGCGTTCAGGGCATTGGGCAGGATATGCCGCAGCATCACCTGGGTGTCTGAAAGCCCCAGCGCCCGTGCCGCCTTGACGTACTCCAGGTTGCGCCCGCGGAGGAATTCGGCGCGCACCACATCGACCAGGGCCAGCCAGGAGAACAGCGCCATGATCCCCAGCAACCACCAGAAATCCGGTTCGACGAACCCCGACAGGATGATCAGCAGGTACAGCACCGGCAACCCCGACCACACCTCCAGCAGGCGCTGGCCGAGCAGATCGACCCAGCCGCCGTGGTAGCCCTGCAGGGCGCCGGCGGTCACGCCGATCAGCACGCTGATCAGGGTCAGGGCGAAGGCGAACAACAGCGAGATCCGCGTGCCATACAGCACCCGTGCCAGCACGTCGCGGCCCTGATCGTCGGTGCCCAGCCAGTTGCTCGCGCTCGGCGGGCTGGGGGTGGGCACCTGCAGGTCATAGTTGGGGGTATCGGCGCTGAACGGGATCGGCGCGAACAGCATCCAGCCGCCCTGGCCCTCGATCAGTTGGCGCACGTACTGGCTGCGGTAGTCAGGCTGGAACGGCAGCTGCCCGCCAAACTGCTGCTCGGTGTAGCGCTTGAGCGCCGGGGTGTACAGCTCACCCTGGTAGCCGAGCAGCAACGGCTTGTCGTTGGCCACCAGCTCCGCGCCCAGGCTCAGCAGCAACAGTCCGGCGAACAACCACAGCGAGATCCAGCCACGGCGGTTGTCGCGAAAACGCCGCAGACGCCGCCGGGCGATGGGCGAAAACATCAGCGGCCCCTCGCGTCGAAATCGATGCGCGGGTCGAGCACCGTGTAGCACAGGTCGCCCAGCAGGCGGATCAGCAGCCCGGCCAGGGTGAAGATGAACAACGTGCCGAACACCACCGGGTAGTCCCGCGACACCGCCGCCTCGTAGCTCATGCGCCCGAGGCCGTCGAGGGAGAAGATCACCTCGATCAACAGGGAACCTGCGAAGAACACCGTGATCAGCGCCTGGGGCAGGCCGGCCACCACCAGCAGCATGGCATTGCGCAGCACATGGCCGTACAGCACCCGGCGCTCGCTCAGGCCCTTGGCCCGGGCGGTGACCACGTACTGGCGGGCGATCTCGTCGAGGAAGGCGTTCTTGGTCAGCAGGGTCAGGGTGGCGAAGCCGCCGATCACCAGGGCGCCGACCGGCAGCACCAGGTGCCAGAAGTAGTCGGCGACCTTGCCCAGCAGGCTGAGCTGGTCGAAGTCCTCCGAGACCAGGCCGCGCACCGGGAACCAGTTGAGCGAGGTGCCGCCGGCGAACAACACGATCAACAGCAGGGCGAACAGGAACGAGGGCAGGGCGTAGCCGATCACGATCAACGCGCTGCTCCAGGCGTCGAAACGGCTGCCATGGCGTACCGCCTTGCGGATGCCCAGCGGGATCGACACCAGGTAGGTGATCAGCGTGGCCCAGAAGCCCAGCGACAGGGTCACCGGCAGCTTCTGCACGATCAGCTCGGTGACCGTGGCGCCGCGGAAGAAGCTCTGGCCGAAATCCAGCCGTGCGTACTGGCCGAGCATCAGCCACAGCCGTTCGGGCGCGGACTTGTCGAAACCGTACTGGCGCTTGATCTCCTCGATCAGCTTCGGGTCCAGGCCGCGGGTCGCGCGCGACTCGCCCTGTACCGCCTCGACGCGGGCGCCCGGCGCGCCGCCGCCGATGCCCTGCAGGCGCGCCACGGCCTGTTCCACCGGCCCGCCGGGCGCGGCCTGGACGATGGCGAAGTTCACCAGCAGGATCGCCAGCAAGGTGGGGATGATCAGCAGCAGGCGGCGCAGGATGTAGGTGGTCATGGCGCGCTCCGCAGCCGTTCGGCCATCTGCGGGTTGGTCAGTGCCCGGGGGCTGACTTCCCACCAGGTGTCCAGGCCCTCGTCATAGGCCGGCTGTACCTTGGGCAGGCCGAAGCGGTTCCACCACACCGTCGAGCTGCCCGGCGGGTAGTAGTTGGGAATCCAGTAGTAGTTCCATTGCAGCACCCGGTCCAGGGCGCGGGCGTGGCGCAGCATGTCGGCCTGGCTGGTGGCGCGCACCAGGCCGTCGAGCAGGCGGTCCACCGCCGGGTCCTTGAGCACCATCAGGTTGTTCGAGCCCGGATCGTTGGCCGCGGCGGAGCCGAAGTAGTTGTACTGCTCGCTGCCCGGGGACAGGGTCACCGGGTAGCCGGTGACGATCATGTCGTAGTCGCGGGCCATCACCCGGTTGACGTACTGGGCGGAGTCGACGTTGCGGATGTTCAGCTCGACGCCGATCTGTGCGAGGTTGCGCTTCCACGGCAGCAGCAGGCGCTCCAGGCCCGACTGGCCATTGAGGAAGGTGAAGCTCAGCGGCTGGCCCTGGGCGTTGACCAGCCGATCGCCCTGGGGATGCCAGCCGGCGTCCTGCAGCAAGGCCAGGGCCTGCAGTTGCTGCTGGCGGATGATGCCGGAGCCGTCGGTGACCGGCGCGCTGAACACCCGGCTGAACACTTCGTCCGGCACTTGGCTGCGCAGTGGCTCGAGCAGCTTGAGCTCCTCGGCGTCGGGCAGGGCGCGGGCGGCCAGAGGCGTATTGGAGTAGAGGCTCTGCTGGCGGATGTACATGTTGCGCATCATCTGCCGGTTGCTCCACTCGAAGTCCCAGAGCATGCCAAGGGCCTGGCGCACGCGGCGGTCCTTGAATTGCGGCTTGTCCAGGTTGAACACGAAGCCCTGGGCGATCTGCGGCTTGGCCGGGGCGAGGTGGGCCCGTTGTAGGCGCCCGTCATCCAGAGGCGCACCCTTGTAGCCGAGGGTGTAGGCGGTAGCGGAGTACTCGCGGTTGTAGTCGTAGCCCCCGCCCTTAAGTACCTGACGGGCCACTTCGGTGTCGCCGAAGAATTCGACGCCGATACGCGCGAAGTTGTACAGCCCGCGGGTGACCGGCAGGTCCCGGGCCCACCAGCTCGCATCGCGCTCGAAGGTGATGCTGCGGCCGTTATCGATCCTGCCGATGCGGTACGGACCGCTACCCACTGGCTTGTCGAAACCGGCACCGTTGGCGAAGTCGCGTTGCTGCCAGTCGTGCTCGGGCAGCACCGGCAGGCCGGCCAGTTCAAGGGCCAGGGTACGGCCATGGGGTTGCTTGAAGTCGAAGCGCACCTGGCGCGGGCCTTCGACCGCCACCGCGGCGACATCGGCGAACTGGGTGCGAAACTTGAGGCTGCCCTGGTTCATCAGCAATTCGTAACTGAAGCGTACGTCCTCGGCCCGTACCGGCTTGCCGTCGGCGAAGGTGGCGCGGGGGTCGAGGTAGAAGCGCAGCCAGGCGTCGTCGGGGCCGCGTTCCATGCGCTGGGCGATCAGGCCATAGACGGTGTAGGGTTCATCGAGTGAGCGCACGGCCAGCGGTGCGTACAGCCAGCCATCGACCTGGCTGACGCCGATGCCTTTGTCGATGTAGGGCAGGATATGGTCGAAATTGCCGATCTCGATGGCCGAGCGGCGCAGGCTGCCGCCCTTGGGGGCGTCGGGGTTGACGTAGTCGAAATGGCGGAAGTTCGCAGGGTAGCGCGGGGCTTCGGCGTAGACGGTGAGGGCGTGGGTGGGGGCGGCGTGGGCTAACGAGAGCGAGCACCACAGGATCATGCAACACAGCACCTGTGGGAGCGGGTTTACCCGCGAATGCGTCAGCTCAGGCAACGATGTTGCATGTACGGGCGCATTCGCGGGTAAACCCGCTCCCACAGGGGACATCATCGCCTGCGATGACTTAGTCCTGACGGCTGGTCACTTCCAGCAGGTGGTAGCCGAACTGGGTCTTCACCGGACCCTGGACGACATTCAGCGGCGCGCTGAAGACCACGGTGTCGAATTCCTTGACCATCTGGCCCGGGCCGAACGAGCCCAGGTCGCCGCCTTGGCGGCTGGACGGGCAGGTGGAGTTGGCCTTGGCGACTTCGGCGAAGTCGGCGCCGGCTTCGATCTGCGCTTTGAGTTCGTTGCACTTCTCTTCGCTGGCAACCAGGATGTGGCGGGCGGTGGCTCGGGCCATGGGTACTGCTCCTTGGGATCAAAAAGGCAAGCCTAGCGCACTTGTTCGTGCCGTGTCTCGCAAGGCTTGCCATGCAGGCTTACAGGCGTGCGGCAGCCTCGCGCAGCAGGGCCTCGGTCGCCTCCCAGCCCAGGCAGCCGTCGGTGATCGACACGCCGTACTTCAGCGCGCCTTTGCCCAGGGCCTGGCAACCATCGAACAGGTGACCTTCGAGCATCACCCCGACCAGCGAACGGTCGCCGGCCAGGCGCTGGGCCAGCACATCCTCGAACACCGCCGGCTGGCGCGCCGGGTCCTTGCCGCTGTTGGCGTGGCTGCAGTCGACCATGATCCGTGGCGCCAGACCTGCCTTGGCCAGCCCCTGGCGGGCCAGGGCGATGCTCTGGGCGTCGTAGTTCGGACCCTTGTGCCCGCCGCGCAGCACCAGGTGGGTATCGGGGTTGCCCAACGTCTCGATGATCGCCGGGTGGCCCTGGGCGTCCATGCCGAAGTGGCGGTGCGGGTGGGCGGCGCTGCGCATGGCGTCGCAGGCGATGCCGATACCGCCGTCGGTGCCGTTCTTGAAGCCGACCGGCAGCTCCAGGCCGCTGACCATCTCGCGGTGGATCTGCGATTCGGTGGTGCGTGCGCCGATGGCGGCCCAGCCCAGCAGGTCGTCGAAGTAGCCGGCGGCCATCGGCTGCAGCAACTCGGTGGCGATCGGCAGGCCGCGTTCGAGCATGCCCAGCATCAGGCCGCGGGACAGGGCGATGCCGGCGTGCATGTCGTCGCTGCCATCGAGGTGCGGATCGTAGGCCAGGCCTTTCCAACCCACGGTGGTGCGCGGCTTCTCTACGTAGGCGCGCATCACCAGCAGCAGCTTGTCGTCGACTTCGCGGCTGAGCGCGGCCAGGCGGTCGGCGTATTCGAGGGCCGAGCGCGGGTCATGGATCGAGCAGGGGCCGACCACCACCAGCAGACGTTCGTCGCGGCCTTCGAGGATGGCCCGGATCGCCTGGCGGTGCGCGTGGACTTGCTGGGTGAGTTCGCTGGACAGCGGCATCTGCTGCTTGAGCAGGTGCGGGCTGGGCAGGCGCTGGCTGACGGTGGTGTTGGCAGCGTGCGGCTGGGTCAGGGGCAGGGCGAGGTTCGAGGCTTGCATGGCGTTTTTTCCCTGGGCGGACGGCGGGTTCTGGCCCGCGTCGTCGGCCCTATCGAGGTGTTCGACTGATCGTCAAATGGGGTGTCTGTGCGGCATTGCCACCGGAAATCGACCGAACGGAGGCGGCAGGCTGGCCCGAACGGAACTGGCTAAATCGCCATGCATAGGTGCGGTAGTAGGTGGTGTAGTTCATGACGCTGTCCTCAAGGTAATCGGTGTGTTTCGTGGGCCCGGAAAAGCAAAACCCCCGGTCGGGGAGCCGACCGGGGGTTTGAGTATTCTCATGTTCGGCGGCCCCTCGAAGGTGGGCGCCGGATGGGTCATCGGCGCCTAGTGGCTAAACCAATACCCAAAATAAAAGCTGGCAACGGCGTTACGACCGGCAACGGCCAGCACGCGGTGCGCGGAGCGACCGGTGTGGTTGGCGTGGTTGCGGGTTTGTTTCGACATGTTGCTCTCCAGTGATTGGGTCCGAGCTTACTGCACCTTTGCGCGCGTGTTCAATCACTAAATGCTATCGATTCGATTGCGTGGGAGCGGCACACAGGTACCACGCCAACCTGTAGGAGCGGCCTTGTGCCGCGAAAGGGGTGCGAAGCGGCCCCGGGATTTCAGCGTTGTTGCAAAGAACGCCGGGGCTGCGGTGCAGCCCTTTCGCGGCACAAGGCCGCTCCTACAGAGATCTTGCTCCCACGCTGTTCCGGCAAAGCCCCCCAATTAAGGGTGAAAGCGCCCAGCTCATCCTTTCTATTTCTCTCAAGCACTTGATAAACAACAATTAAATTCATGGCACAAGCCTTGCTCACCTCCCCGCAGTATCCCTGTGTCCCCGGAGGTGCCCCATGTCGACCCCTCGCAAAGGCCCGGTCCTGTCCACCTTCCTGCTGGCCCTGCTGGGCTGGCAGGTCTCCAGCGAAGCCGCGGTGCAGTGCCAGCGCACGCTGGTGGCCAACGTGGTGGCGCTGGATCAGCCACTGATGTTCAACCGCCTCGGTGCGCAGAACGCCAACGGCATGATGTACGCCCTGCGCCACGATGTGGTGGACGAGCACCGGGTGCCTTTGAGCAAGGGCGGCGCCGCGGTACCGGGCAAGGTCACCCTGCGCCCGGACAAGCGCCCGCGGCCGATCGTGCTGCGGGTCGCCGCCGGTGACTGCCTGACGGTCAACCTGACCAACCTGCTGGCCTACCAGGCTAACCCCAACAAGCACGGCATCGACCACGACGAAACCGAAGTCGAAGGCGAGGAAGAAGAGGGCGCCGAGGTCGAGAACGAGGGTGACGAACACTTCGTTGCCGACGAGCAAGTCACCGACCGCCATGTCGGCTTCCAGGTCAACGGCCTGCAGGCGGTCAACAGCATCGGCGACATCGCCGCCAACACCGGGCGCAACGGCAACTTCCTGGTTGCCCCGGGTGGCACCCGCAGCTACACCCTGTACGCCGAGCGCGAAGGCGCGTTCGCCGTCACCAGCCAGGGCGCCACCTTCGGCGGCCAGGGCGGCGCCGGCAACGTCGCCAACGGCCTGTTCGGCCAGGTGGTGGTGGTGCCCAAGGCCGGGCGTACCTACCGCAACACCTTGACCGAGGAAGAGATGCGCCTGGCCACCACGGGGCGCACGGCCACCGGCCAGCCGGTGATCGACTACCAGGCCCGCTACCCCAACGCCGAGCCGTGGATCGCCGAGGGCAAGGCCGGCAAGCCGATCATCGCCATGCTCGATGGTAACGAGATCCTCAGCAGCGAGACCGACGCCATCGTCATGGGCCCCAACCCCGACGGCAGCTTCCCGGCCAGCACCTACCCATTGGAAAGCGTTGGCAAGCGCAACCCGGCGCTGCCCAATCGGTTGGAGGCCTTCCGCGACTTCGCCTCGCAATTCGCCGACGAGGTGGCCGCGACCCAGGCGTTCCCCGCCTACTGGGCGGACCCGGTCATGGGCCATGTGCTCGAGCCGACCCGCGATTCGTTCATGATCAACTACGGCTCCGGTGGCATGGGCGCCGAGGTGGTGTCCAACCGCCTGGGCGTGGGGCCGATGCACGACTGCCTGTCGTGCGCCTATGAGGAGTTCTTCCTCAGTGCCCACACCGTGGGCGATATCGGCACCCTGGTGGATATCCCGGCCAACGTCGGGCTGGAGAACATCCGCCCTGGCCAGACGCCGCCGGCCAGCGCTACCGGGGTCAAGGCGACCATGGCCCTGTACCCGGCCGAGCCCGCCAACGTGCACCACAGCTACATCGGCGACTTCACCAAGTTCCGCAACACCCACAACGGCCACGAGCAGCACATCTTCCACCTGCACGGGCACCAGTGGCTGTTCAACCCCAACGACGACAACTCCGACTACATCGACGCCCAGGGCATCGGCCCGGGGGTGGGCTACACCTACGAGATCGCCAACGGTGGCTCGGGCAACCGCAATCGGGTGGCGGGCGACGCCATCTATCACTGCCACTTCTACCCGCACTTCGCCCAGGGCATGTGGGCCATGTGGCGGGTGCACGATGTGTTCGAGCCGGGTACCCGCCTGGAAGTCAGCGGCGAGGGTGCCAACGGCTTCCACAGCACGCCATTCGCCCTGCGCAATGGCAAGCCGGCCCAAGGCGCCCGGGCGCTGCCGGACGGCGAGATCATTGCCGGCACGCCGATCCCGGCCATCGTGCCGCTGCCGGGCAAGGCCATGGCGCCTATGCCGGGCAAGGTCACCGTGGTGCCCAAGCTGTCCGAGACCCTGGTCGCCGGGCATGCAGATGACGACGAAGAGGAGGAGGGCGACGACCATCCGCACGTGCCAGCCACCCCGCGCGCGGTCGGCTCCCTGGCCCTGGTCGACCGCAGCGAGACCAACCGCAACGCCGACGGCAGCCTGAAGAACCCTGGTTACCCGTTCTGGATCGGCGGCATGGAAAGCAGCGTCGGCCAGCGCCCACCAACCCCGCCGCTGGACATGCTCGACCCGGCCCTGGCTCGCCAGCTCAAGGACAGTGGCAAGGCCCTGTGGGCCAACCTCGACCCCAACCAGGTCGACGGCTGGGACGGTGGCCTCGGTCGTCACGCGCTGGACGGCGTATCGGCCGGCGGTGAAGCGGTGACCACCACCACCAAGCTGGATTTCTCCAAGGTGGTGCACAAGGCCAAGCCGATCTACCTGCCCGAGGAGGGCACCGAGGTCGAGCAGGCCGCCATGCAGTTCCACGCCAAGGCCGAGCACCCGAGCTTTGCCCTGATCCCCGGCAGCGCGCCGGTGGCCAAGGCCTTCCGCACCAACGGCGCGCTGCCCACGGCAGGGGCGCCGTTCTACGAGCCGTGCATGGATGACCGTGGCAAGCGCCTGACCCAGTCCTCGGGCATCGGCGAGTTCTTCAGCGGTGAGAACCTCAGCGGCATGAGTTTCCGCGGTTCGTCCACCTTCACCGCCGACCGCCCGCGTATCTACAAGGCCGCCAACATCCAGTTCGACGCGGTGTACAACAAGGTCGGCTACCACTTCCCGCAGGCGCGCATCCTCGCCCTGTGGGAGGACGCCTGGCCGGTGATCACCAAGCAGCGTCCGCCGGAGCCGCTGGTGATGCGCATGAACACCTTCGACTGCACCCAGTACGTGCACACCAACCTGATTCCGTCGTTCTACGAGATGGACGACTACCAGGTGCGCACGCCGACCGACGTGATCGGCCAGCATATCCACCTGCCCAAGTGGGACCTGACCGCCGCCGACGGTTCGGCCAATGGCTGGAACTACGAGGACGGCATCCTCTCGCCCGGTAGCGTGGTCGAGCGCGTGCATGCCATCCGCAGCTTCAACAACTGCACCGAGGGCGATACCCGCGACGGCAGCGCCGCGTGCCCGAAAGCCAAACAGCATCCGTACTTCGGGCGCTTCGGCCGGGCCGACTGGCTCGGCGCGCGCAGCGCCATGCAGCGCTGGTTCGCCGACCCGCTGGTGAACGTGCACAACGTCGACCGTGGCCTGGGCACCATCTTCACCCATGACCACCTCGGCCCATCGACCCACCAGCAACTGGGGCTGTACGCGACCGTGCTGGCCGAGCCCGCCGGTTCCACCTGGTACCACGCCGAGACCGGCGAGCAGCTGTACAACCCGGCCACCCGTCAGGACGGTGGCCCGACCTCGTGGCAGGCGGTGATCCAGACCGGCGACCATGACGGCGACGGCAAAAACGACAGCTACCGTGAGTTCTTCCTCGAGTACAGCGACTTCCAGCATGCCTACGAGGCTGGTGTGTATGTGGGGGCCGGCCCCAACGGCATACCGGATGGCCAGGCTTACCCGGCCACCGCCGACAGCTTCCGCTACGCGATCAACCCGCCGGTGCGGCAGAAAGCCTCGACGCTGCTCGAATCGGTGGTCGAGTCCCGTGGCGGGCTGAGCCCGGGCTGCCCGACGCGGCCGTGCCCGCAGGCGATCTCGGTGGATGACCCGGGCATGTTCGTCGTCAACTACCGCAACGAGCCGCTGGCCCTGCGCGTGTTCGACCCGAACAAGGTCGGCCCGGACGGCAAGCGCGGCATGCAGGCCGACGGCCTGGGCGGCGACCTGGCCTATGCCATGCAGAGCCGCACCGACCGCGCCATCCCGGCGATGAACCTGGCGCCTTCGGCGATCACCCAGGCCACCGGCCCCACCGGCGGCACCACGCTGTTCCCGCCGCACGTGAACAAGGGCAGCGAGCCGGGTGACCCGTTCACGCCGTTGCTGCGCACCTACTCCGGCGACAACGTGCGCCTGCGCATGCACGCCGGTGGCCATGAGGAGGAGCACAACGTCACCCTGCACGGCGTGAAGTGGCTGCAGAACGGTTCAGGCTTCGGCAACAGCTCCAACTCGGGGTGGAAATCGTCGCAGATGGTGGGCATCTCCGAGCAGCTCGGGTTCATGGCGCCGGTGTCGATGATCTCGAGCTCCGCCGCCACCAATGGCGACTACCTGTACTCGCTGGACGCCGCGCTGGAAGGCTACTGGAACGGCATCTGGGGCATCATGCGCAACTACACCGCCCAGCGCGCCGACCTGTTCGCCCTGCCCAACAACCCGCAGCCGGTGGCCATGCGCAACACCGTCAACTTCGACGGCATCTGCCCGAAAACCACGGCCAACGCCAATGGCATCGGCACCCGGCCTACGGTCAAGCGCAGCTACGAGATCGTCGCGGCCCTGGCCAACGACATCCTCGAGAATCGCCACGGGGTCAGCATCAGCGACCCGGCCGGGATCGGCCAGCACGTGGGCGGCGCGCTCAAGGCCAATGGCGGCACCTTGGTGTTCAACAGCCGCAAGGTCGATATCCCCATGGCCACGGTCACCGACGAGGAGGACGGCGCGACCTTCACCGTCGGTGGTCATAGCTCGCCATTGCACGACCCGACCGCGGTGCTCTACGTGCGCAAGGCCGACCTCGATACGAGTACCGGCAAGCTCAAGGCTGGCGTGCCGGTCGAGCCCCTGGTGCTGCGCGCCAATGCCGGCGACTGCATCAGCATCACCCTGGAGAACCGTTTGCCGCTGATGATGCCGGACCTGCCCAGCACCGCGGTGATGCAGAACGTGGTCAAGCGCGACCGGGCCGGCGGCGAGGGCTCCACGGCGTTCAACAACAACCTGATGCGCCCGTCCAGCCACGTCGGCCTGCATGCGCAGCTGCTGGCCTACGACATCACCAAGTCGGATGGCGTCAACGTCGGCCTCAACCCGGTGCAGACCGTGCCGCCGCGCGCCGGCACCAGCGGCGCCTACCCGAGCCGGGTGTACCAGTACTACGCCGGGCATCTGGAGCGTGAAGGCAAGCCGGTGCTGCAACTGGGCCGCACGGTGGACAACATCAACACCACGGCCATCGAGTTTGGCGGCCTCAACCTGACCCCGGCGGATGTCATCAAGCAGCCGCAAAAGGGTCTGGTGGGCGCCATGAGCGTATTGGCGCAGAGCGCGACCTGGACCGAGGACAACGCCAGCCGCGCCCAGGCCACGGTGAAAGTCAGCGGCCAGCCAGACTACCGCGACTTCGTCACCGTGTGGCAGCGTTCGCTGAATATGCGCTGGGCCGATGGCCGGCCGGTGGAGGGTATCGCCACCGAGGGCAATGGCGTGCCCGGTGATCCGAAGGACAACGGCAACATGGCGATGAACTACAAGACCGAGCCGCTGTGGCTGCGCTTCGGCCTGGCGCCGGACGCGCCGTTCGGCCATGCCGATGGCTTCGGCTTCGCCGACGTGCCCAACGCCCACATGGCCTACAGCAACGCCCTGGTTGGAGGTGATCCGCAGACCCCGGTGCTCTGGGCCAGGCCGGGCCAGCCTGCGCGTAGCCATGTGCTGATGCCCAGCGGCGGCAGCCGCGGCATCACCTACCAGCTCGACGGGCACCTGTGGCCGCTGCACAACTACCAGGCCGAGAAGAGCGATGTGCACGGCTACCCCATGGGCTTGCCAGGCATCGGCTCGGTGCGTTACGGCTACAACCCGATGGCGATGTACGTGGGTGCGCAGGAGAGCGTGCTGCCGGCGGCGCACTTCAGTTTTATGCTGCCCAGCGCCGGGGGCGCCAACGCGGTGCCGGGGGATTACCTGTTCCGCGACTATGCCGCCTATGGCAATGCCTCGGGGTTGTGGGGGATCCTGCGGGTGACCAACGAAGCGCCGCCGGCCACGGCGCCGGCGCAGTGAATGAACCGGGTGGCCTCTTGGCAACAGGGAGGCCACCCGGTATTTGCCGGTAGGGTTACAGCGCCAGACGCTGGCGTGACGCAACGCGATTCAAAGGGACGCGGGTGACCCCAACTCAGAACACTCGCTGGTCAGCCTGGTCCAGTTGCCGGTCAACCAGCGCCCGGCCATGGGCCAGGGACACATGCTGGGCATTGTCCAGGTCGGCGAAGAACTTCATCGGTATCGAGATTCGTCGACTGCTATGGCCTGCGGGATCGGTGATCACGCAGCCGGCCGCGTAGGGCAGGGGCGAGTCGGGGTGGGGCATCACGCTGGCGGTGATGGTGTGGTCGCGGTATTCACAGTGAAGGGTTTGCATCGTCCTTACCTCGCTGTGGCTGGGAACAGACGTTCCTTCTAGATACCACAGCGAGGGGCCGGGAGTTCCCGGCCCGACGAGCGCGACCCGACGAAGGTCAGTCCTTGAGTGCGGTCGGCTGGATGATCTCGACCCAGTAGCCGTCCGGATCCTTGACGAAGGCCAGGTGGTTCATGCGGCCATCCTCCAGGCGTTTTTGGAACGGTACGTCCAGCGCCTCGAAGCGGGCGCAGGCAACACGTACGTCCGGTACCGAAATGCAGATGTGGCCGAAACCACGCGGGTCGGTGTTGCCATTGTGGTAGGCGAACTCGGGATCGTTCTCGGTGCCGTGGTTGTGGGTCAGCTCGAGCACGCCGGGGATGGATTTCATCCACTGGTGGCGCTCGGCGTCGTCGGCCGGAATCTTCGCCGGGTCGACCAGGGCCAGGAAGTAAAGGCTGAAGGCCGCCTCGGGGAAGTCGCGCTTGTCCACCAGGCGGAAGCCGAGGACGCGGGTGTAGAAGTCCAGGGACTTCTCGATGTCCTTGACCCGCAGCATGGTGTGGTTGAATACGAATTGGGCGGTGGCGGTGTCCGGCTGGGCGGTAACGCCGGGCAGGGTTTGCAGATCGTGCAGGCTCATGGGTACTCCAGAATCGGGGCCTAAAACAGGCGGACCATGATACGGAAGTCAGCCTTCAGCGCAAATGAAAGCGCCCCGCACGAGTGCGGGGCGCCGGAATTAGAGGCCCGCATGTGCGGGCGCGTGATGGGGTCGCTAGTCCTTTAGCTGGTTCGATACTGGGCCTGCGCATGTGAAAAAAGTGTGAAGCGGGTGTCGAGGTTTCATCAGCGCACCCAACTTTCCACCGTCTGCGCACCGTACTGTTCCTTCCAGGCTTTCAGCCCACGGTGGTTGCCGCCCTTGGTTTCGATCCGCTCGCCGGTATGCGGGTTCTGGTAGACCTTCACCACCCGTGGTCGACGCTGCTGCTTGACCTGGGCCGGAGCGCGGCTCACGGCCTTCGGATCGAGGATGGCGATGATGTCGCGCAGGTTCTTGTCATAGCTTTTCATCAGGCCGACTAGTTTCTGCTCGAATTCGATTTCGCGTTTAAGGCCGGCATCCTTTTTCAGCGCTTCCAGTTGTGCCATCTGTTCCTTGAGCGCTTTTTCGGCAGCACGAAACTCTGCAAGTCTGGACACTGTCATCACTCCTGTAAGTCTGTCGTGGCGGGACGTGACGAACATGAAACCAGACTGAACGCCGGCCACGGGGATGGGTGAAGCTGTTCGCTAAGCGAGAGTGTAGTAGTCGCTCGCAAGGGGGTAAACAGCAAACTTTCAATCAATTAGTCGGGAACTTTGCCGGTTTTTTGCGCGCTGCTCGAAAAGACCCTGCCAAACGCCTTAGACCATGGTCCCATGGCGCGGGCTAGAGCCATTGTCGGAAAATTATGGATGATGGTCGAAGTGTATTCGTTCATCGCGTAGTGCCGGTGCAGATGACTGCCCGGATGGTTTTTCGCCTTTCTTTTGGATGTTCCCTCGCATGTTTGCCCCTTTCCCCCTCGCCCCCGGGCGCCGAGTTGCCGGCCTGTTCTTCCTGTGTGCCGGTGTCAACGCCCAGGCCGCCGGTTTTCTTGAAGACAGCAGTGCCAAGGTCGAAGCACGCAATGTCTATTTCAATCGGGACTTCCGTGACGGCCACAGCAGTTCCAAACAGGGCGCGTCGAAACGCGAAGAGTGGGCGCAGGGCTTTATCCTCAATGTCCAGTCCGGTTATACCCAGGGCCCGGTCGGCTTTGGTGTGGATGCCTTGGGCATGGTCGGTTTCAAACTCGACTCCAGCCCCGCCGACAGCAATAGCGGCCTGTTGCCGTCTTCCGGCCACGATCCGCGTCACTCTGCCGACCAGTACGCCAAGATGGGCGTCGCCGGCAAGGTGAAAGTGTCCAACACCGTGCTCAAGTACGGTTCGATGATGCCGGACGTGCCGCTGCTCAAGTACAACGACGGCCGCCTGCTGCCGACCATGTTCCACGGTGCCTGGCTGACCTCCGAGGAAGTGCGCGACCTCAAGTTCACCCTGGCGCGCCTGAACCAGTACACCGCGCGGGATTCCACCGATCGCCAGGACATCCGCGTGCATTGCAAGAACAAGCGCTACGCCTGCGACATCGAGGCTGACCACTTCGACCTGGCCGGTGTCGACTACCGCGTCAACGAGCGGGTCAGCGCCCAGTACCAGGTTTCCAAGCTCGACAACATCTACCGCCAGCACTTCCTCGGCCTGGTCGCCAGCCAGCCCCTGGAGGTCGGCACGCTGTCGGCCGACCTGCGGCTGATCAAGAGCGACGATATCGGCAACGCCCGCGCCGGGCACATCGACCACCGTGCCTTCAGCGGCATGCTCGGCTACAGCCTCGGTGGCCACAAGCTCAGCGCCGGCTGGCAGCGCATGTACGGCGACAGCGCCATGCCGTACCTCGACGGTACCAACCCGTACCTGGTCAACTACGCCCAGGTCAACGACTTCGCCGCCGCCCAGGAACGCTCCTGGCAGGTGCGCTACGACTACGACTTCAAGGCCCTGGGCGTGCCCGGCCTGACCTTCTTCACCCGCTACATCAACGGCAACAACGTCAAGGTCCCGGGCAGCAATGCCGAAGGCAAGGAATGGGAACGCGACAGCGAGCTGAAGTACCAGGTGCAGTCCGGCACCTTCAAGGACGTCAGCGTGCGCCTGCGCAACTCCACCTACCGCAGCAACTACGAGAAGTGGGCGCGTGACATGGACGAGACCCGGGTCATCGTCAGCTACAACTTCTCGATCTTCTGAGCCGCTTTGCCAAAGGGCCGGTGGTCGGTCGACAATGACCATCGGCAACCAGGCAGGGCAGGCGATGAAACAGCTTCTTCTGATCGGCATCGGGCCGGGCGATCCGCGCCAGGTCACCTATGAGGCGGTGGAGGCATTGCGCCGCGCCACGGTGTTCTTCGTCCTCTACAAGGGCAGCGACAAGGATGAACTGGTGCGCCTGCGCCGGGCCATCCTCGAGCGCTACCGGCCCGAGGGCGGCTACCGGCTGGTGCAGGTCGAAGACCCGCGCCGGGACGGCCGGGCGCTGGACTATGTCGGTGCCGTGCAGGACTGGCACGTCCAGCGCGCCGCGCTGTATGCCCGCTTGATCGAAGATGAACTGGGCGCCGATGACATCGGCGCCTTCCTGCTCTGGGGCGAGCCCGGGCTGTACGACAGTACCTTGCGCATTCTCGACCTGGTGCGCCAACGAGGCGTGGCGCTGGCCTTGCAGGTGATTCCCGGCATCAGCAGCATCCAGGCCCTGGCCGCCCGCCACCAGATCCCTCTCAACCGCATCGGCGAGCCGCTGACCGTGCTGCCGGGTCGACGCCTGGGCGAACAGGCGCGGATCGACAACGTGCTGGTGATGCTCGACGGCCAGTGCGCCTTTGCTGCCCTGGACGACCCGCAACTGGTGATCTATTGGGGCGCCTACCTGGGCACGCCGGACGAGCTGCTGGTCAGCGGGCCGTTGCTGGCGGTGAAGGCGCGCATCGTGCAGTTGCGCGAGGAAGCGCGGCGGCGCAAGGGGTGGATCATGGATACCTATCTGTTGCGCAGGGAGGGGGAGTAGTGGTTGGTTGATGTTTGACAGGAGAGTTGCAGCGCCTATGAGATCGAGCGCCGCCGATCCACCGCCAACCCCATCAGGGCCGCTGCGGCACCACCGAACTGCCAAAACTATTACCCATGCGCGTCGACGTCGCCGCCGGCGTCGCCAACCCCATCTGGTTCGGCGCCTTGCGCTGCATCTGCCGCGCCGGATCCAGCTGTTCGCGCAGCCCTTTGGCGGCGCGCGGATCAGTGCCTTGCAGCTGCTGGGTCAGGCAGTCATAGGCCAGGGCCCGTGACTGGCCCACCTGCACATCGATGCAACCCTGGCCGCCCTTGGGCGGTTCCGCGTAGGCCGGCAGGGCGCAGGTCAGCAGCAAGGGCAGGGCAGTCAGGGTCAGGCGGGCCATGGCGGGTCTCCGGGCAATCGTTCCTCGGCGCAGTCTAGCCCTCGCAGGCCGCAATCGAGGTGAAGTTTTGGTTGCCGCAGGCTGTCACCACAGCGTCATACACAGGCCCCAGGATGACGTTTCCCCGGCGACGGCGGCCAGCAAGGAGGCCCGGATATCTGTGCGTGCATTGCTCGTGGTCGGCGCGCTGATGCTGGCCTGGTTGCTGGCGGCCCCCGGTCTGCGTGGCCAGCCACTGCTGACCCTGGATATCCCGGCCCAGGCGCTGGACCGGGCGCTGGACAGCTTCGCTCGGCAGAGCGGCCTGGCGGTGCTGGTCGACCAGGCGTTGCTCGCCGGTCAGCGCTCCAGCCAGGTCCTGGGCCGTTACCCGGCACGTGAAGGCCTGCAGCGACTGTTGCAGGGCACCGGCTTGCAGGCGCACTACAGTGGCGGCGGCTTCACCCTGCAACCGCTGCGCCTGCGCGGCACGGCTGGGCGTGGGCGCAACGGCGGCCTGTCGTCGGGCAGTTATGCGCTGGCGCTGCAACACGCGGTCGAACGCGCCCTGTGCGCCTCGCCGCTGACCCGGCCAGGCGCTTACCGGGCGGCCTTGCAGGTGTGGATCGATGCCGGCGGCCAACTGGTGCAGAGCCGCCTGCTGGCCTCGACCGGCGACTTCGCCCGCGACGCCGCGCTGGTCGAGCGCCTGCGCACGGTGCGCCTGGAACAGGCGCCGCCGACATCCCTGGCGCAGCCGCTGACCCTGCTGTTGCGTCCGGAACCTATGGATTGCCCACTTTCGCAAGGAGCTGCGGCGGCATGAACAAATCTCGGGACAGTGCGCTGGTCAAGCTGTTTCTGACCTCCTACGACGCCTTCAGGGTACGCCTTAGGCGCCGGCTCGGTTCTGACGACCTGGCCAACGACGTGCTGCAGGAAACCTACCTGCGGGTGGACCGCATGGATGCGACGCACGACCTGCAGCGTCCCGGCGCCTACCTGTACCGCATGGCCCTGAACGTCGCCGCCGACCGCCGCGAGGCCGACGCCCGGCTGCTCACTGGCGCCGAGATCGAAGCGCTGCTGCA
Source organism: Pseudomonas sp. DVZ6 (assembly GCF_024259445.1). NCBI lineage: Bacteria > Pseudomonadati > Pseudomonadota > Gammaproteobacteria > Pseudomonadales > Pseudomonadaceae > Pseudomonas > Pseudomonas sp. DVZ6. The sequence continues at coordinate 176,277 of NZ_JANCLM010000002.1, read as the reverse complement.
GGTGGCCGAAGACCAGGACCCGGCGCGCATCGTCGGCGGCCAGCGCGAGATCCAGAACCTGCTGGGCGCCCTCTACGAGCTGCCGGCCCGGCGTCGTCGGATCTTCATCGCAGCCCGCCTGGAGGAAGCCTCGCACCTGGAAATCTCCCAGCGCTTCGGCATCTCCACGCGCACGGTGGAGAAGGAACTCAAGGCGGCGCTGGGGCATTGCGCGATGCGCCTGGACAGAAAAGTGTTTCAGCGGTTCGGTCCCGGCGCGGGAAAACCGTCTTGAACGATAGTCGACCTCTTCATGTGAGCCCCATGTCCCAGATTCCGCCCGATTCCGACTTGCAGCGCCAGGCCCAGGACTGGCTGCTGCGGCTGACGTCCGGCCAGGCCACCCAGGCCGATGCCCAAGCCCTGCGCCAGTGGTGCGCGCGCAGCCCGGCGCATGCCGAGGCCTTTGCCCAGGCCCGCCAGCTCTGGCACCTGCTCGGCCCAGCAGCACGACAAGCCGGGCAGGGCGCGCCGCTGCTCGGTCGCCGGGCGTTGCTGGGCGGCGCGCTGGCGGCGTCGGTGGCGCTGCTGGCCTGGCGTGGCGGCCTGCTAGAGGAGGCCATGGCGCCGGCACCGGCGTTTGCCACCGATATCGGCGAGCAGCAACGGGTAGTGCTGACGCCCGGGATCGAGCTTGAGCTGAACGTGCGCACCCGGGTCAGCCGCGAGGCCGAGGGTATCGCCCTGCTCGCCGGCGAGATCGAGGTGCAGGCCGGCCAGCCCCTTCAGGTGCGGGCGCAGGATGGGGTGATCAGCACCGAGCAGGCCCGGTTCAACGTGCGCGAGGACGATGAGGGGGTCTGCGTCACCTGTCTGGGCGGTGAGTTGCGCGTGGCCGTCCATGATCGGGTAGAGGTGCTCCCGGCGGGTCGCCAACTGCGCTATGGCGCGCAAGGCATCGGTATGCCGGAGTCGTTCGACCCGGGCCAGGTGATGGCCTGGCGTGAGCGCATGCTGGTGTTCCGCGACGCGCCGTTGGCCCGGGTGATCGACGAGATCAACCGCTACCGCCCGGGACGCCTGGTGCTGCTCAACCCCACGCTGGGGCGCCGGCGGGTACAGGCGCGGTTCAGTTTCGACCAGTTGCGCCAGGCCGCCGAACTGATCCGCGTCGCCTATGGCGCACGCTGCCTGGAGTTGCCGGGCGGCGTGGTGCTGGTCAGTTGAACGGGCCCAGCACCTGGCGGTAACGCTCCTCGCCTTGGGGGCCGCGCCGGGTCAGGCGTACCTCAAGTCCGGCGGGGTTGTCGTCGGCCTCGCTGGCCGGTGAGCGCCAGCCGCCCTTGGCTTGCCAGCTGCGCAGGTCGAAGGCGCTGACGTTGTCCAGTACAGCCACCGCGGCCTTGGGCGCGGGCAGTGGAAAGCGCTCGCGCAGGGGCGCGGCTGCGCGGTACAGGGTACCGTCGCGCAGGTACCAGCGAACCCGTTGCAAGCCGCTGCCGGAGACGGCGCCGGAGCGCACCAGTTCAAGTCGATCGGCACGGGCGCGCACCGCAGGCAGCAACGGTTTCCCGGGCGGTTCGCGGCCGGGCAGAGGCGGCTCGACCAGTTCGACGGTGGCGCGCAGGGCCAGGTCGCGCTCCAGTTGCTGGAACACTCGCAGGATCGCCTGTTGGTCTTCGCTGGCCTCACGCACATGGCGGTCGGCGCGGCTGACGCTGTCCAGCCCACGCCAGGCGATCAGGCTGACCACCGCCATCAGCAGGATGGCGATCATCACTTCGATCAGGGTGAAGCCTGTTTGCCGGTTCATGGCTGGCTCACCCGCACCTGGCCGGCGGCGTTGCGCGCCAGTTCCACCCGCAGCGCGCCGCTACGCAGGCGCAGGGTCAGCGGCGTGCCGATCCACTCGCCGTCGAGCCACACCGCGCCACGGGGCTCGCTTTGCACCTTGACCGCCTCGGCCTGCCAGCGGCGCGGCTTGAGCGGGCCATCGACGAGCATCTGGCCATCGGCGCGCACGAATCGGTAACCGTCGCGATCGCTTTGCCAGCGCAGCGGCTGGCCGTCGGCCTGGACCTCGCTCTGCGCCAGTTCAAGCAGGCGTGCCAGGCGCTCGGCGTCGGCGCGCAGGTGCTTGCCCGGGTCGGGGCGGATGTTCAGGCTGATGGCGGCGCTGGCGATACCGACGATCACCAGCACCACCATCAGTTCGATCAGGGTGAAACCACGTTGTCCGTTCACGGGGCGCTCCTTGTCCTGCCAGGCAGATTGCCTGCGCAAGATGATCGCCGTGTGAAACAAAACCGTGAGAATAGGTCGGTATGCTCGGTCGCAGGCACACAAGGAGCGCGTGACCATGCGTATTGCCCTTCCCAACCTTTCCCCCGGCCTGCTGTTGCAGGGGCTGGGGGTGTTGGCCCTTATCGCCGGCCTGGCAACCTGGGCCAGCCTGCTGCTGAAGCCTTCGCCGGGCGGGGCCTTGCAGCAGCCGGCTGAGGCCCAGGTACCGAGTGAAACACCGGCCGGGCGCTGGTTTGCCGACCTGCCGTTGCAGGTGCAGATCCAGGTCAGCGGCGTGATGGCCGGCAGCCAGGGCGCGGTGGCCATCGTCAGTGTCGACGGTGCCCCGGCACGTGCCGTGCGCAGCGGCGAGGAGCTGGCCCGTGGGGTGCGCCTGGTCGCCATCGAAGGCCGCGGCCTGGTGATCGAGCGCGGCGGTCAGCGCAGCCGCGTCGAGGTGCCGGTGCTCACGCAGGCGTCGTTCTGGGGCGAGGCGCCTCGCGATCAATAGAGCTGGTGGTTTGTCGGAAGACTTGCAGCGCCTATGAGATCGAGCGCCGCCCGCGCGGCGCATCGCGGGACAAGCCCGCTCCCACATCTGTTGCAACGTGCCTAACCTGTAAGGCCATGGTTGCCCGCCTTGGTGCATGTCTTGAGACATGTGGGGCAGCGGTAGCGACCACGCTGAAACCGCGTCGTACTAACAGGGCGGACCAGGTAATGGCACAGGAAAAACTGGCCCGAAACAGATGTGGGAGCGGCCTTGTGCCGCGATGCGCCGCGCGGGCGGCGCTCGATCTCAAGGACGATACAAGCCTGAAGGCATGCACCCGGAGGCCATACAACCAGCTCAGAAATGTGTATCCACTCAATTTCTCCCAACTGTACCGGTCATTCCCCCCAACCCTCCGCTACTGTGGCCTTTCGATAATCAGAAAAGCCGGAAACCGCCGCCATGCTTGCCTCCCTCGATCTGCTCAGTGCGTTCGTCCTGTTCGCCTTCGTCTCTTCCATCACCCCCGGTCCGAACAACACCATGCTGCTGGCCTCGGGGGTCAACTTCGGCGTGCGCCGCACCATTCCCCACGCCCTGGGCATCAGTGTCGGTTTCATGGTGATGGTGTTGGCGGTGGGCCTCGGGCTGGGCGAGGTGTTCAAGGCCTGGCCGCCGCTGTACAGCATCCTGCGCTACGCGGGCGCGGCGTACCTGCTGTACCTGGCCTGGAAGATCGCCACCTCCGGGCCGATGTCCGGCGACAGCGCCGCCAGCCGCAAGCCGCTCGGGTTCTGGGGCGCCGCGGCGTTCCAGTGGGTCAACCCGAAGGCCTGGGTGATGGCGATCGGGGCGATCACCACCTATACGCCGGCCCAGGGTTACGTATTCAACGTGATCGTCATCGCCACCGTGTTCGCCCTGGTGAACCTGCCCAGTGTCGGTGTCTGGGTGATGTTCGGCAGCGCCTTGCGCAACTTGCTGCGCAATCCGCGCGCGGTGGTGCTGTTCAATGTCCTGATGGCCGTGCTGCTGGTGATTTCACTGTATCCGCTGCTGTTTGTAGAATCGGCGTTTTCATAGAGCCGATGAGTGCCGTCGATGGAGTTGATTCCCTGGTCCCATGAATGCGCAGAAGGCTTTAGCCTGCGTGGATGGCGAACCCCCGCCAGCGGCAAGCCGCTGCTGCACTTTCTGCATGGCAACGGCTTCTGCAGCCTGGTTTACCAACCGATGCTCATGCGCCTGGGCGAGCATTTCGACCTGTGGCTGAGCGATGTGCAGGGCCATGGCGACAGTGACCACGGCGGCGCCTTTTGCGGTTGGAACCGCAGCGCGGCTCTGGCGGTGGAGGCGTTCGAGGCCGGGCGCGGCGAGTATGGCGATGTCCCGCGTTACGCCCTGGGCCACAGTTTCGGCGGCGTGCTCACCGGGCTGATCCTGGCCAGCGAGCCGAAATTGTTCCAGCGCGCCGTGCTGCTGGATCCGGTGCTGTTCAGCCGGCGCATGATCGGGGTAATGGGCGCCGCCGCCATGGTCGGCCTGCACCGGCGCCACGCCCTGGCGCGCAAGGCCGCCACCCGCCGCAGCCACTGGCCCGACCGCGAGGCGGCGCAGGCCTCGCTGCAAGGGCGCGGGATCTTCAAGGGCTGGGCCGACGCCGCCTTGCAGGCCTATGTGGAACACGCCATCGGCGATTGCGGCGAAGGCGTGGTACTCAAGTGCCGGCCCAGCCGTGAGGTGGAGATCTTCAGTTCGTTCCCAGAGCGCATGTGGCAGCACCTGGGCAGTATCCAGACGCCGACGCGGATCCTGTACGGCGAGCAGACCTATCCCTTCGTGCCACATTCGGTACAGCGCCTGGCGGGGCTCAATGCCCAGGTGAGCGCGCAGCAGGTGGCCGGTGGGCACTGTTTCATGCAGGAAGACCCGCCGATGGCCACGGAGCAGGTGCTGGCGTTCCTGCAGGATTGAGCATTCCTGTAGGAGCGGCCTTGCGCCGCAAAAGGGCCGTGCAACGGCTCCAGGATGTCAGCCTGTACGCAAAGATCGCCGGGGCCGCCTTGCGGCCCTTTCGCGGCACAAGGCCGCTCCTACAGGACCTCTATTCGCTGATCTGCTGTCTATTTCGCGACGATTGCTTGCCGATTCGCGAGCGAACGACAATCTCAGATTCCGTACCCTGTCGCTCCCCCCCAACGGATGGAGCCCAGCATGAACCAGGCGGTCAGCCCAGATCCCCAGCACACCCTCGAGCAAACCCGCGCCCGGCGTCGTCAGCGCCTGCTGCGCTTCGGCCTGGCCGGGGGACTGGGGCTGCTGGTGGCGGCCTATGGCGGCTACTGGTGGCTTGACGGCCGTTACCTGGAGCAGACCGACGACGCTTACGTGCGCGCCGACTGGGCGCCGATCAGTGCCCGGGTCAGTGGCTATGTGGCCGAGGTGGCGGTGGCGGACAACGCCACGGTCAAGGCCGGCGACCTGTTGGTGCGCCTGGACGAACGAGACTTTCGCGACCGCCTGCGCAAGGCCGAGGCGCAGCTGGCAGTGAGCGAGGCGGCGCTGCAGGTGCAGCGCATGCGCCTGCGCGCCTTCGTCGCCGAGCAGGACGAGCAGGCCCACGCCATCGCCCGCGCCGACGCCGAACGCGGTGGCAGCCGCGGCGAGGCGCAGCGGGCCGAGGCCGACTGGCAGCGTTACCAGCACCTGGCGCAATGGCAGGCGGCCAGTGTGCAGCGCATGGAGCAGGCCCGCGCCACCCGCATCCAGGCCCAGGCCATGCAGCGCGCCGCCGACGCCGAACTGGCCCGCCAGCATGCACGCAAGGCGATGCTGGAACAGCAGGGCAAGCAACTGGAAGCCGAACTGCTGCAACGCCAGGCCGACCTCGACCAGGCCCGCGCCGAGGCCGATCTGGCCCGCAGCGCCCTGGCCGACACTGAGATCCGCGCGCCGTTCGACGGCGTGGTCGGCCAGCGCAAGGTGCGTCAGCAGCAGTACGTCACCCCCGGCCTGCCGCTGCTGGCGGTGGTGCCGGTGGCACAGGCCTACGTGGTGGCCAACTTCAAGGAAACCCAGCTGGCGCAGATGCGCCCCGGCCAGCCGGTGACCCTTGAGGTGGACACCTTCGGCCAGCACTGGCGCGGCACGGTGGACAGCGTCTCCCCAGGCTCCGGCGCAGTGTTCGCGCTGCTGCCGCCGGACAACGCCACCGGCAACTTCACCAAGATCGTCCAGCGCTTTCCGGTGCGCATCCACCTCGACCCGGAGGCCGACGACAGCCCACGACTGCTGCCCGGCATGTCGGTGATTGCCACCGTCGACACCCGGCAGGCCCGCCATGAGCGCTGAGGACAAAGTCTCGCTGCGCGCCTGGGTGGCGGTGATCGGTGGCCTGTTCGGTTGCTTCATGGCCGGCATGAACGTGCATGTCACCAGCGCCGCCTTGCCCGAGATCGAGGGCGCGCTGGGGGCCAGCTTCGAGGAGGGTTCGTGGATATCCACCGCCTACCTGGTGGCCGAGATCAGCATGATCCCGCTGACGGCCTGGCTGGTGCAGGTGTTCTCCCTGCGCCGGGTCATGCTGGTGGGCTCGGCGGTGTTCCTGGTCAGTTCGGTGAGCTGCGCCATGGCCGGCAGCCTGGAGGCGATGATCAGCCTGCGGGTGATCCAGGGCGCCTCCGGCGCGGTGCTGATCCCGCTATCGATGCAGCTGATCATCACCGAGCTGCCGGCCAGCCGCCTGGCGCTGGGCATGGCACTGTTCAGCCTGTCCAACAGCGTGGCCCAGGCCGCCGGGCCGTCGATCGGTGGCTGGCTCACCGACATGTACTCCTGGCGCTGGATCTTCCTGCTGCAACTGCCACCGGGCATGGCCCTGCTGGCGGCGGTGGCCTGGTCGATCAAGGGCCAGGCCGGTGATCGCAGCGCCTTGCGCCAGGCGGACTGGCTGGGCATCGTCGCCATGGCGCTGGGGCTGGGGGCGTTGCAGGTGGTGCTGGAGGAGGGCGGGCGCAAGGATTGGTTCGAATCGCGCTTCATCGTCGGCTTCAGCCTCGTCGCGGTGATCGCCCTGGCGCTGTTCATCCAGCGCCAACTGTGGGGCGCGCGACCATTCATCAACCTGCGTCTGCTGGGTAGCTACAACTTCGGCGTGTCGAGCCTGGCCATGGCAGTGTTCGGCGCGGCCACCTTCGGCCTGGTGTTCCTGGTGCCCAACTACCTGTCGCTGGTGCAGGGCTACAGCGCCAGCGAGATCGGCAAGAGCCTGATCGCCTACGGCATGGTCCAACTACTGCTGGCGCCGTTGCTGCCACGGCTGATGCGCTGGCTCAATGCCAAGCTGCTGGTGGCCAGCGGCTTCGCCATCATGGCCCTGGGCTGCTGGCTGGGGTCGACGCTGACGGTGGACTCGGGCAGCAACGTGATCATCCCCTCGACGGTGGTGCGCGGCATCGGCCAGCCGTTGATCATGGTGGCGTTGTCGGTGCTGGCGGTGAAGGGCCTGGACAAGGCCCAGGCAGGCTCCGCCTCGGCGCTTATCTCGATGCTGCGCAACCTTGGTGGTGCGCTGGGCACGGCGCTGCTGACGCAACTGGTGTCGCAGCGCGAGCGCTTTCATTCGGTGCGAGTGGGCGAAGGGCTGACGCTGTTCGACGGAGCGCTGCAGCAACGCCTGCCCGGCGGCATGGTCGACCCGCAGTCGCCGCAGGTGATGCAGACGTTGGCATTGATCGACCAGAGCGTGCGCGAGCAGGCCTACCTGATGGCCTACTCGGATGCGTTCTACCTGTCGTGCGTGGCGTTGCTCGGTTGTGCGCTGGCGTCCCTGCTGCTGCGCAGTCGCTAGCGATTACGGCTGACGCTCGGCCACCGCCCGCAGGGTCTTCAGGGTGACCATCGGCGCATCGACGACGAAGCGGTTGGCCAGCCAGCCCGGCACATCGCCGGCCGGGTCGGCGCGCAGCTGATAGGTGACCTCGGTCTCGCGCTCGCCCAGCGGGCGCATGATCCACTCGCCGCTGAGCCGGCGCACGCGGATCAGCCCAGGTGTTGCCGGCACCCGCCCGGGTTCGGCGCTCAGGTGGCGGACCAGGGTGTCGTCGTCAAGGCGCTCGGTGCGTACCTTGAGCACCATGTCGCGGGGCTTGGCCGGCCAGGGCAGGGCGGTGGTGAGGTAGACCCAGGTGGTGTCGCCGTCCACCTCCAGCAGGCGCATGTCGGCGCAGGCGTACAGCCATTTGCAGGCCACCCGCAGGTTCTCCTGCAGGTCGATCAGGGTACGGACGCTGGCCTTGATCCGGGTGATGCCGCGGAACTGCTGGTAGGGCGAACCGTCGACACTTCTCAGGTAGACATCGATGCCGTCTTCCTGGTGGGCGAGTTGCCAGTCGTCTGCCAACGATGCGGTGGTCGGCAGCAGGAGCAGCAGGGCAAGCAGGAGACGAGGCAGGCGCATGGCGTGGGGCCGGGAGGGGTGGTCCGCTCAGTATGGCCGGGAATGCATGGTGTTGCAGCCACCGACCTGTGGGAGCGGGTTTACCCGCGAATGCGGCAGTGCCTTCACCGACGCATTCGCGGGTAAACCCGCTCCCACAGGTAACCTGCAGGGCCTGGCGGCACCTGCAGAGTCACCTTGAAGCCCTCAGCGCTGCGGATTGAGCGTCAGGTGCACGTGACGGTTGACGTCCTTGTACAGCAGGTAGCTGAACGGGCCCGGGCCGCCGGAGTAGCAGGCCTGCGGGCAGAAGGCGCGCAGCCACATGAAGTCGCCGGCTTCGACCTCGACCCAGTCCTGGTTCAGGCGGTACACCGCCTTGCCTTCCAGCACGTACAGGCCGTGTTCCATGACATGGGTCTCGGCGAACGGAATCACCCCGCCCGGCTGGAAGGTCACGATGTTGACGTGCATGTCGTGGCGCATGTCGGCCATGTCGACGAAGCGGGTGGTCTTCCAGGCGCCTTCGGTGCCCGGCATCTCGATGACGGTGGCGTTGTCGCGGTGGGTGACGAACGACTCCGGAACCGGTAGGCCCTCGACCTTCTGGTAGTGCTTGCGCAGCCAGTGGAAGGTGACATTGGCCTTGCTGTTGTTGCGCAGGCTCCAGTCGGCGCCCGGGGCCAGGAACGCGTAGCCGCCCGGCACCAGGGTGTGGTGCTTGCCTTCGACGGTGATATCGATCTCGCCCTCGACCACGAACAGCACCGCTTCGGCGTTCGGGTCCAGCTCAGGGCGCTCGCTGCCGCCTTCGGGGGCGACTTCGACGATGTACTGGGAGAAGGTTTCGGCGAAACCGGTCAGCGGGCGGGCGATGACCCACATGCGCATCTTGTCCCAGAATGGCAGGTGGCTGGTGACGATGTCACGCATCACGCCCTTGGGGATGACGGCATAGGCTTCGGTGAACATGGCACGGTCAGTCAGCAGCTCGGTCTGAGCCGGGTGCCCACCGTGGGGGGCGAAGTAGGAAGGTTTCGACATGAACGGTCTCGACTTTGTTGTTCTCTCCCCATGCCTTGGACCACACCGGCCGGTGCGTGCAGGGGATGCACCGCCAGCATAGGGGCGTGGCTGTGCCATCTACAAATTAAATGTTGGAATACCCGGTATCCAATTGCTGAATGTGATGACGGTATTCTCATGGTGCGGGTGTAGGAAGTTTCCCAGGCTTTATGGCAATGACATTTTTTTCACATCACCTTGCTAGCATCGCCAGCACTTCCACGGAGCTGAATCGATGATGCCTGTCTTGCGCAAACGTGCTGTCCGCCTCGCTCTGGCCGGTACCGGAGGTCTGGTAGCCTGTACCCTGGGTTTCTTCGGCTGGCAGTCCTTCTACCCGGTGCAGGCCGCCGAAGGCTGGGGCGTGCAAGTACTGCACAACTCGGTGACCCGGGCTGCCTCGCTGCTGCCCCAGGCTGATGGCAGCCTGCTGGTCAGCCGCGAACTCAACGGCGGCAAGGGCAGCATCATGCGCATCACCGCCGAGGGCGACCGGGTGGTGTTGCTCGACGGCCTGTCCAAGCCCGACGGCATGGTCGCCGTCGACGGTGGCTGGGCGTTCAGCCAGGAAGTGGGCGGGGCGCCGGTCAGCGTGTCGCGCAACGGCCAGGTCAGCCAGCTGTTCGAAGGCAACAACGTGCAGGGCCTGTACAACGATGGCGAGCATCTCTACGCCATCGAGGACCGCAAGGGCGATGGCCGGCTGATGCGCTACGACTGGCGCAGCGGCGAACTCGATGTGCTGCGTGCGGGCCTGACCGAAACCGAAGGCCTGACCCGCTGCACCGACGGGCGCCTGTTGTACACCGAGAAAGCCACCGGCAAGATCCGCGCGTTCAACGCCGAGGGTGCCGACCCGGTGGTGGTCGAGGGCCTGCGCAATCCGACGTTCCTGCTGTGCGACCAGCGTGGGTTGTGGATCAGTGAGGACTCGACCCACCGTGCGCGCCTGCTGCGCATCGACGGCGATGGCACCCGTCACACGGTGCTCAACTACCTGAAGGCGCCCCAGGCCATCGTCCCGGACGGCAAGGGCGGCTATCTGCTCGCCGAGGGTGGCCGCGACCGGGTGCTGCGCCTGACCCCGCCGGCTGCGCAGAGCACTGCCCAGGCCGAATCCCTGCCACGGGTGCCCGAAGCCTGACAAACCCCTCCATTGCAAAGGCCACGGCGCTATCCTTGATACAGGCCCCAGAGGAGTCTTTGTCATGCGCCGGCTGATGCTGTTGTTGCTGATCACCGTCATCCCGGGTTGCCAGGCGCCAATGCCCGCCGCCAACCCGCAGATGGCCTGGGTCGACCTCTCGCTGCCGTTTCCCAACGACCGTGTCCTGCTGGCCGAACGCCTGGACAAGCAGCGCCTTGTCGAAGGCCGCTTCTTCCAGGTGACTCCCGGCAGCCATGAGCTGGTGGTCAGGTTCGACTACGAAACGAGCGGCGGAGGTGGGCTGAGCATGATGGGCGGCACCACGGTCCGCCAATGCTACCTGACCCTCGACTACGCCGGTTTCCAGGCCGGCCAGCGCTATGTGCTCGAAGCCCGCTCCATGGCCCTGACACCTGAGGCAAGGCTGTACAATGCCGCCCGGGAGATCGTCGCCGAGGTCAGCGAGTTCTACTGCCTGATGTGAGTCGATGTCAGTTGATGAAGGAATCCAATCGTTGTGTGACGCATGAATCATTCGCTGTTCATTTCCCTGGACGGGCCAAAAGGCACCGGCAAGACCACGCTGCTGGAGTCCGTCACCCAAGCACTGAGGGCGGACAACAGGAAAGTGATCCGCATCAGCGAGAAGAAAAGCGATCCCTATCGGGGCGAAACCATGGTTTTGGTCAACCAGTTCGTCAGGCATCCCTGCCGGGAGCTGGAGATGAAGGTCTGTGAACGCCTTGCGCACAGCCGGGCCTGGATTTCCCGGCATGTGCTGGCCAGACAGCCCAAGGACAGCATCATCCTGATCGATCGCTGGTACCCGTCCGATGCCGCGTTTCGCCGGCTGGTGCCGTTTGCCGAGATTCTACGGTTGAACATCGAATGCGACGTGCGGGTGCCGGACCTGCATGTGGGCGTGATCACCGACCCTGAAATTTCCTGGGGCAGGGCAGCGGCGCGCTCGCGTGGGCTAGGCAGTACCGTGATGCATGAACTGGATGAACACGTGGCCTGCACGCAAGCATTCGAGCGAGCGGTTGCCGATCAAGGCTGGTTCTTGTGCCGCAATGAAGACACCCTGGAAGCGGCGACGCGGCAGGTGGTATCGGCGATCCAGGGCGTGCTGCCAGCAGGCTGATCAGTAGCGTTCGAGCGCGGCGATACGGCTCGACAGCCAGGCGTGCAGCTGCTTCACCGCAGGCGACAACTGCTTGCGGTGCGGGCACACCAGGCTCAATGGCATGCTCGGCCCTGGGTGATCCTGCAACAGCACGACGAGCCGCCCCGCCAATACATCGTCGCTCACATCCAGCCAGGACTTGTAGGTGATCCCTTCGCCCGCCACGGCCCATCGCCGGGCAATATCGGCATCGTCGCAGAGCAGGGCGCCACGCACCTGCACGGTCTGCGTCCCCAGTTGCCACTTGTCGTAGACCCGGCCCTGCTGCATGTACAGCAGGCATTGGTGTTCGCGCAGTTCTGCGGGGGCTTGCAGCGGGCCTTGCCGGGCCAGGTACTCGGGCGAGGCCACCAGTACCTTGCGGTTCCACGGTGCCAGTGGCAGGGCGATGTAGTTGGCGTCGGTGTTCAGGCCGTAGCGGATGGCGATATCCACCGGATCGCGGAACAGGTCGGCGATCTGGTCGGAGAGAAACAGGCGCAGGTTCAATTGCGGGTGCTCGCGGCGAAACGCCGTGAGCCAGGGCAGCAGCACGTTGCGCCCCAGGTCGGACGGCGCGGCCACCTGCAGGATCCCGCTCAACTGGGCGCTTTCCTGCTGCAGGTTGTCCCGTCCTTGCCTGAGGGCCTCGAGGGCGGCCAAGGCCGAGGGCAGGTACTGCTCGCCCTCGGCCGTCAGGCGCAGGCTGCGCGTGGTACGGGCAAACAGCCGCACATCCAGCTCACGCTCCAGGCGCTTGACCGCCTCGGCTGCCTGCCCGGGCAGCAGGTCGGCTTCGTGGGCGGCTGCGGTAAAGCTGCCCAACGCGGCGCTGCGAACAAAGATGGCCAGGTCGTCGAGGCGGATCATTTTCACTCCTGCAATGAAAGTGTTCACGGGTACAACCCGTTTTTCCCAACGACCGGACACGCCAGACTGGGTTCACGAATCAAACCATATCCAGCAGCGAATGCCTATGAAAGCGATCGGTTATACCCAGAACGGCCTGCCCATCGAAGACCCTGCGTCCCTTCAGGACATCGACATGCCCAGGCCGAGTCCAGGGCCCAGGGACATCCTGGTGGAGGTCAAGGCCGTGTCGGTCAACCCCGTCGATACCAAGGTGCGTGCCGGTACTTTCACGCGCGAGCCGAAAATACTCGGCTGGGACGCGGCCGGTATCGTCCGTGAAGTCGGCCCTCAGGTGACCCTGTTCAAGCCCGGCGACCAGGTGTACTACGCCGGCTCCATCGCCAGGCCCGGCAGCTACAGCGAATACCACCTGGTCGACGAACGCATCGTCGGGCACCAACCGTGCAGCCTGGGTGCGGCGCAGGCGGCAGCGCTGCCGCTGACGGCCATCACCGCCTGGGAGCTGCTGTTCGATCGCTTGGGAGTAGTCGAAGGCGGCGGCGAGGGCGATGCCCTGCTGATCGTCGGCGCCGCCGGCGGCGTCGGCTCGATGCTGGTGCAACTGGCCCGGCAACTGACCCGCCTGACGGTCATCGGCACCGCCTCCCGCGCCGAGACCGCCGACTGGGTGCGCGAACTGGGCGCCCATCATGTCATCGACCACAGCGCGCCACTGCACGGGCAACTGCAGGCCCTGGGGATCGAGTCGGTGAGCCATGTCGCCAGCCTCACCCATACCGAGCAGCACTTCGCGCAACTGGTCGAGGTGCTGCGGCCACAAGGTCGCCTGGGGGTGATCGACGACCCGCAGACCCTGGATGTCATCCCGCTCAAGCGCAAGTCGCTGTCGCTGCACTGGGAGCTGATGTTCACCCGCTCGCTGTACCAGACTGACGACATGGTGCGCCAGCACGAGCTGCTTGAGCGGGTGGCCGGGCTGATCGACCAGGGCATCCTGCGCACCACCCTGGGCGAGCATTTCGGTGCCATCAATGCCGCCAACATGCGCCGTGCCCATGCGCTGGTCGAGAGCGGCAAGTCGCGCGGCAAGATTGTTTTGGAAGGGTTCTGAAGCCAGTCTTTTCAAGGTGTCCGCCGAAAGCCTTGCAGCGCCTATCAGATCGAGCGCCGCCCGCGCGGCGCATCGCGGGACAAGCCCGCTCCTACATCTGTTTCGGGCCAGTCAATCCTGTGCCATTACCGGGTCCGCCTTGTTGGCCCGACGAAATCTCTGCATGGGCACCACTGCCGCCCCGCACGATTTGAGGCATGCACCAAGGCGGGCGCCGCCTCATTCACAGGAAAAATTGGCCCGAAACAGATGTAGGAGCGGGCTTGTCCCGCGATGCGCCGCGCGGGCGGCGCTCGATCTCATAGGCGCTGCAAGAATCGCGGCGGACACCCAACGGCCCACACACGGTCAATAGCCCATGCACAAACAACCGCAGGCCAGTCGATCCGCAACTGACCAGGAGCCAGATATGAAGCAACAAGACCATCCCCTCGTTTCCCTTGCCATCCTCAAGGCCAAGCCAGGCCACGCAGCCTCGCTGAAAGCCGCCTTGCTGGCCTTGATCGAGCCAACCCGGGCGGAACCCGGCAACCGCGACTACATGCTCTTCGAGCGCAGCGATGAGCCCGGGACGTTCTACATGCGTGAGGCGTTCGACCACCAGCAGGCCCTGGACACGCACCTGGCCACCGGCCACTTCCAGCGCTTTGCCGAACAGGCCGACCTGCTGTTGGCGGAGCCGCTGCAACTGGTCTTCCTTGATCCGATATCCACTACCGTTGCGCCTCACCCGTGAGGCACAACGGGCAACCGGCATCGCGCAGTGGTGCACCCGCTGATCTATACATGATTTGATTTTATCTATACAAAATCCTAGTATTGTATAGGTTTTCTCTCCTTGCAGATTCGCCATGGCATTCCTTGCGCGCTGGGCCTGTCTCTGCCTGCTGCTGATGTCGATGCCAGTGGCCAATGCGGACTGGCGTGCAGCGCTGCCGGCGGCCCAGCAACTGGGCGGTGGCGACTTCACCTGGTTCGGCCTGCGGCTGTACAGCGCCCGCTTGTGGACCGAGGGTCCGCGCCATGACTGGAACCAACCTTTCGCCCTGGAACTGACCTACCACCGCTCATTGTCCCGGGACACGCTGGTGCAAGCCAGCCTTGAAGAGATGCGTCGACTAGGCGCCGGCCGTGTGACGCCGCAACAGCTTGCAGCCTGGGCCAAGGCACTACAGGAGGCATTCGTGGATGTGCGCCCCGGCATGCGCATCACGGGCTTGTACCTGCCAGGGCAGGGCGGTCGCTTCTATGTCGATGAGCAGCCCACCCGCACCCTTGCCGACCCGGCCTTTGCCCGGGCGTTCTTCGCCATCTGGCTGGACCCGCGGGCTCGGGACGCCCAGTTGCGCCTGCAACTGCTCGGCCTGGCCGGCAAGCCTCGAGGAGGATCCTGAACATGTACAGAATGCTGTTGCTGGCGGCCTGCCTGGTACTGGGCAGTTGCGGCAATGTCGACGTCGAGCGCTACGCCGCGGAGCAACCCCGTTTCGACCTGGCGGCCTTTTTTTCGCGCCCGGTGCAGGCCTGGGGCATGTTCCAGAAGCGCTCCGGGGAAGTGGTGAAGCGCTTTCACGTTCGCATCGACAGCCGCCGGGAAGGCGAACGGCTGATCCTCGACGAGCAGTTTCTCTACAGCGATGGCACACGCCAGCGGCGCACCTGGACGCTGGTGCCTGACGGCCCCGATCGCTGGCGCGGCACGGCGGGGGATGTGATCGGCGAGGCGCGCGGTGAAGTGGCCGGTAACGCACTGCGCTGGCGCTACACGCTGGATCTGCCCGTGGACGGGCGGCACTGGCAGGTGGACCTGGACGACTGGATGTACCTGATGGACGAGGACACCCTGATCAACCGCTCGCGCATGAGCAAGTTGGGCCTGGAGATCGGCCAGATCACCCTGTTCTTCCGACGCTTGCCGGAAGGCGCGCCATGAGCGCGCGTACCGAGCAGAGCGTCAGTCTTTGCTGGCGTTGAGCTTGCGCAGCTCTTCGTAGGTGGCGGACTGGACGAACCAGAAGCCGGAAACGATGCACCAGCCGAGGCTACCGGCCACGAACACACCCAAGGCTGGCAGGAATCCGCCGGTGAACAGGGTGATGAGCGCGAAGAGCCAGATAACGGCCAGGGAGATGTAGAGGACGATGTTGTTGACGCTGATGACGAAGTCTTTCACGAAGCATGTTCCTTGCGGGGTTTCAAAAGATTGCCCCTCCAGGGGCACGCGGATGCTATCACATTGATGCTATTGAAGGCTTGACCCGCTAGCGGTACCTGCTGTTGAATATGCGCCCTCGAATCCCCGCAACCTTTTGCCAAGTGGTGAAGCCAGTGCCCTGCGCCATCAAACACGCCTGATACCGACGACGGTCCATCGTGCCTGATGGCTGCCCGTGCTTGCGCGCGGCGGCGCTTCATCCTCGTACCTGCCTGATCCTGTCGTCGGTTTTTCCCTATTTCCAAGGAGAAACCCATGAACATGGATTTTCGTGCCGACGCACATTCCCTCGAACTGCTCAAATACCCCCGCACACCCCATCTGCAAGGCTCGCGCCTGCAGGACGGCGACAGCGATGCCGGCCAGGTGGCCTATGGCTCGTTGGCCGGCCAATGGCTGGTGGTGGAAGAGAAACTCGACGGCGCCAACGCCGGCATCAGCTTTACCAACGGTGGCGAGCTCCGCCTGCAATCGCGTGGCCACTACCTCAGCGGCGGTGGCCGCGAGCGCCAGTTCAACCTGTTCAAGCAATGGGCCGTGGCCCACGAGCACTGGTTGCTGGAGCGCCTTGAAGACCGCTTCGTGCTGTATGGCGAGTGGCTGCACAAGAAACACTCGGTGTTCTACGACCACCTGCCGCATTTTTTCTGCGAGTTCGACGTGTGGGACCGCGCCACGGGGCTGTTCCTGTCCACCGCGGCGCGCCGCCGCCTGCTCGCCAATGGACCGGTGCTGTCGGTGCCGGTGCTGTACGAAGGCCCGGCGCCACGCCGCTACGCCGAGCTGATGGCGTTGCTCGGCGACTCGCTGGCCAAGACCGCGCAATGGCGCGAAGTGTTCGAGCAGGTGGTGCGCCGCGAAGGCCTCGACCTGGCCCGCGCCTGGCGCCAGTGCGATCGCTCGAGCCGCATGGAGGGCCTGTACCTGAAGCTCGAAGACGAGCGCCAGACCCTGGGCCGGCTCAAGTGGGTGCGCCAGGACTTCGTCCAGGCCATCCTCGACGCCGACCAGCACCATGCCAACCAACCGTACATACCCAATCAACTGGCCGCCGGCGTCGATCTCTATGCACCGCGCCTGTCCCTGGACTGGCACGGCCAACGCCGCGGCGACTGAAGGAGCTTCCTGAAATGGATATTCGACAACTGCAACAACTGGTGCCCGACCCCGGGCACGACATGGACAGCGCCGCTTGCCTGGCGGCCATCCCGGCCCTGGCACGCCTGGCCGACACCCCACAGGATCCGACCTATCACGCCGAGGGCGATGTGTGGGTCCATACGTGCCTGGTGGTCGAGGCGCTGCTGGCGCAGAGCGCCTACCGCGACGCCAGCGCCGAGCAGCGCTTCGTGCTGTTCTTCGCTGCCCTGCTGCATGACATCGCCAAACCCGACACCACGGTGATCGACCCGCAGACCGGGCGCATCGGCCAACCCGGCCACTCGCGCCGAGGTGCGGTGGATGCGCGCCTGCTGCTGTGGCGCGCCGGCGTGCCGTTCGCGCTGCGTGAACAGATCTGCCGAATCATTACCGTGCATCAACTGCCGTTCTTTGCCCTGCAGGGCGATCGCAGCGGGCGCAGCGCGGAGTTCCTGCTGCACAAGCTGTCCTGGGAGCTGCCGGTGTGGATGCTCTGCGCGGTGGCCGAGGCCGACATGCAGGGCCGCCACTATGCCGGCAAGGCCGATGTGCTGACCGCCATCGAACTGTGGCGCGAGCTGGCGGCAGAGGAGGGATGCTTGTACGGCCCACGGGCGTTTGCCGACGAGTACACGCGTATTCAGTACCTGCGTGGCGCCCGCGTGCACCCGGACTATGCGTTGCATGAACCCCAAGGCTCCCAGGTGGTGATGCTCTCGGGCCTTCCGGCCAGCGGCAAGGACACCTGGACCGCCCGACACCACCCGGACCTGCCGGTGGTGTCGTTCGACGACGCACGCCAGGCCCTGGGCCTGCGCCACGGCCAGAACGAAGGCGCCGCCGCGCACTACGCCATCGACCGGGCCAAGGCGCTGTTGCGCGAGCACAGGCCGTTTGTGTGGAACTCGACGCACCTGTCGGCGCAGATGCGCAGCCGTACGCTGGACTTGCTGTATGGCTACGGGGCGCAGGTGGAGATCGTCTACCTGGAGCGGCCGGAGGAGGAGATCATGCGGCGTAACCAGCGACGCGACACGTCGCTGCGCAATGACGATATACGGCGGATGCTGTTCAAGTGGGAGGTGCCGCTGCCGACCGAGGCGCATCGGGTGAGGTATGAGGTGGTGACGGGGTGAGCTGTTTTGCGGCTACTTGCGCCCAAGGAGTCACCATCATGCAGTTGTTTATTGAAATTCCGACAGGGCTTGATGTGGAGCGCGACGGCCATAGAACGCCGTGGAATACCGGTTGTGTTCTTTTTTGTTTTCAAGTTGATCGTCAGTGTTCGCAAAGTAATGGCCAAACTGACGCTTCATGAAGGTGACCGAAACTAAATAGGAAGCCACTGAACAATAGCGCGTATTGGTTTTTGGCTGTAGGGCCAAACCTAGTTTGGCCAGGGCGCTATCCCTTCTCTGGTCAGTGTGCCTTGAAAGCTATAAGGTTTTGCTCGGAAATATGTTTCATTGCCTATGTTCTATAGCCGTTACACCTATGTAGCCATCGCTTAAGCAGGCGAACTGTTGGCTATAGCTCACTTGGCGAAAAAATATAAGGATGGCGTTTCGCTCACCTATCGTACTTATTGATCTTCATGAGCGGGCTGCGCGCCAGGGAGAACAAGGTGAGCATTACGTTTGTTGTTTCTGGGCATGAACAAAATACGTCAAACCTCAGGGTGCCGTTGCAACTGCCGGCCGGATTGACTGACGGAACGATAAAGTACTCGGTTCAGGTAGCGGTGCGTCGCGGTACCGGTAGCGAAGTGTCGCTCAACGTCGACCCGGATAAGGACGTAATGGCTGTGCATATCGCCAACGGTCCCGTGCTGCTACTAAACCCGCAGACCGCGAGCGAACTGTTTCTTGCTCAGCAGAGTTCGGCATCCCGAGGCGCTCAGGGCACAGACAGCATACGGATCCCCGCGCAACTGGCATGGGATGGTCATGCTGAAGTTCAGAGGCAGACCCGTGGTCCGTCACGTGGGCCGATAGGCAAGGTGCTCGTTAAACTGATCCAGGTCATCACCGGTGTCGGTAAAGATAACGTTGTGGATACCGCGGCTGCGCTGGCATCGAGAGCTGTCGACAGCCAGGTCGATCCCGGCCTCTACAAACTCACTGCCAAAGCGCTTAAAGCTCTCAAGGGCAGCACCCCGGCCACAGAAATTGCCATTAGCGGCAAGCCTATTCTGGTACTGCTGCACGGCACTTTCTCCACTACCCAGGGCACTTTCGGCAAGCTTTGGGTCGATCATCCAGAGAAAGTTCGGCGTTTGTTTGATGCCTACAACGGCGTCTACGCTCTGGACCACGCAACTTTGACCGCCAGCCCGATTCAGAACGCCATGGAATTGGCCCGGGCGCTCCCCCAAGATACAGTGATGCACTTGCTTTCACACTCGCGGGGCGGACTTGTCGGCGAGGTTCTGGTCAAAGTCTGCAACGGTGGCGACCGTCTTCAGCAGAGCTTCGATGAATTGGCCGAAGGCGATGAATACAAGGTTCAACGCGGTGATCTGCAAGAGCTGATCAAGCTGGTCAACGAAAAGAACCTCAAGGTCACGCGTTTCGTGCGAGTTGCCTGCCCCGCACGGGGTACGCTACTGGCTTCAAATAGACTGGATGCCTACCTTTCGGTGCTTAAATGGAGCATGGAACTGAGTGGCCTGCCGGTGGTACCTGAGCTAATCGAGTTGATCAGCGAAGTGGCACGACGGCGTAGCAACCCGTTGCTGATGCCTGGCCTTGCTGCCCAGATGCCTGACAGTCCGCTGGTCAAGTGGTTGCACCTGATTCAAGTACCGGTCGACAGCGAGTTGCGCGTCATCGCAGGTGACATGGAAGCGGACTCAGTGATCAGCTGGCTCAAGACCCTGCTCTCCGACACGTACTTCTGGACCGACAATGACTTGGTGGTGCAAACCAGCTCCATGTACGGCGGCGCCCCCAGAAGCAGGTCGGCCAGTTTTCTTCTGAATCGGGGCGGTACCGTTTCGCATTTCTCCTACTTCAGCAACGAGCGCACTGCGGCAGCCATTGTCGACGGCCTGACACTGGACAAACCCAAGGAGTTCAGTGATATCGGACCACTCTCTTGGCAGGGGCGCGATCCTGGAGGACTGCGCGGCAGCGCCAACGACAAACCTGCTGCACAGAAGCCTGCGGTATTTGTACTGCCGGGCATTCTCGGCAGCAACCTCAAGGTAGGTGATCGGCGTATCTGGCTGGGGCCATGGTTAATCAATGGTCTCGATAAACTGAGCTACCAGGAAGACGTGCAGGATAATGTCGAACCTGATGGCGCGGTGGGACTGGTTTACGAGGACCTGATCGACTACCTCAAGTCGAGCCACGAGGTGTTTGAATTTGCCTACGATTGGCGACTGCCGATGGCGCGAGAGGCTAAACGTCTCGCCGACGCAGTAGAAAAGGCCCTCGATGCCAGGTCCGGTACTCGACAGCCGGTAAGAATGCTGGCGCACTCCATGGGAGGTTTGCTGGCGCGAACGATGTTGCTTGAGTGTCCGCAAGTGTGGGCGCGCATGATGGCAGACCCGGAGGCACGCTTGTTGATGCTTGGTACACCCAATGGCGGTTCGTGGGCACCAATGCAGGTGCTGTCAGGCGATGATTCGTTCGGCAACAGCCTGGCATTCGCTGGAGCGCCGTTCTCACCACAGAACTCCCGGGCGCTGATGGCGACCTTGCCAGGATTCATCCAGTTGCAAGCCAACCTGCTCGATCCAGTGCTCAAACTGTCCGATACAGCGGTTTGGGCGAACTTGGCTGAAAAAGATCGTCAATGGTTGAAGGAGCACAGCTTGTGGCACAACCTGCGTATCCAGCAGGATTACTACGATTGGGGTGTGCCCAGCGCCGAAGTGCTGAAGGTCGCGACAGCGTGGCGCAAGGCGTTGGATGCTCAAGACTTGAGTGCCTGGCAGAGCAAGCTGTCGATGGTTGTAGGCAATGCGCAATTTACCCCCGATGGTTATGACATCAGTGCCGAAGATGGTTTCACTTACCTGGATGCATTGGGTGGCGGCGATGGCCGGGTGCCCCTGCACAGCGCTCTGCTACCCGGCGTGCAAACCTATCGATTGGACTGCGCTCACGGCGATTTGCCCAAGCAGCGAGCTGCGTACCCGGCTTTTCTCTCATTGTTACAGACCGGTCGAACCACTGAACTAAGGGAGTTGAGCGAAACAACCAGCCGTGGGGTTTCCACACGCAGATCGCTGTCCTACGTCACGAGCAGGCCGGTGCGCGCCAACCAGATCACTGTGCCAGTCAGCGCCGGTGATGTATTCGACTTGTACAGTCAGGTGATCACCCAGACGACGCGGGAAGAACTACCGCCTCTACCGGTGACGGTGATCAACTGTAACCTGAAGTTCGCCCGCGATCCGCTGATCGTTGGCCATTATGCCAGCGCCGGGCTGACCGGCAGCGAACGGGTGGTTGATGAAATGGTCGGAGGCCTGCTGGGCGATGCCTTGAAGATGAGGCTCTATCCCTCGGAACCAGGCAGCCACCAGACATTCATGAACATTGCCGCCAATGGTGACAATCCATTGCAACTACCGCGTCCCGAAGCAGCCATAGTGGTGGGCTTGGGATCAGAGGGCAAACTGACCTCCAATGACCTTATGCTGACGGTGCGTCAAGGCGTATTGGCTTGGGCCCAGCGCTTGGCTGAACAACACCGCGGTGCCCCAGTCCAGTTCGAGCTGGCCGCCGCGCTGATCGGCAGCGGCGGGGCGGGCATGTCGCCAGGGCAGTCGGCGGCGTTGATTGCCCAAGGTGTGCGCGAGGCTAACATCCGCCTTAAACGAAAGGATTGGCCGACTGTCAGCCACTTGCACTTGACCGAGCTGTACCTGGATCGCGCCACGGACGCCTGGCGAGCAGTGCAGCTGCTTGGCGAATCACGGCCGAAAGATTTCCTGGTGACGCCGACCATCAAGACCGGTACCGGCTGGCTACGTCGGCCACTGGAGGGCGGTTACCGAGGCACTCGCTACGACTTCATTTCCGCGATAACCCAATACGATGAGAATCAGTTGCCGATGATTGTCTACACCTTGGACACCCGGCGCGCTCGCGCCGAAGTTCGGGGACAATCGACGCAGGTGGCGTTGCTGCAAGAGTTGGTCAGCGCCTCGTCGAACCAGCCCTCGGCTGGCAACACTATCGGTCAAACACTGTTCAAATTGTTGGTGCCACTGGAAATGGATACCTACCTAGGTGGCACAACGGAGATGCAAATCGAACTGGACAGCTCTACTGCGGCGATTCCTTGGGAATTACTCAATACCGAGCGCGACCCGGACAGAACGACGACGGATGAACAGGAACCCTGGGCAATTCGTTGCAAGCTTCTGCGCAAGCTCCGAACCGAGAACTATCGTGAACAGGTAGTCGATGCCACCACCGAAGCCTATGTGCTGATCATCGGCGAGCCGCTCACCGACTCCAGACGCTATCCGAGACTGCCAGGTGCGCGGACCGAAGCCCTTGCCATCTGTCAACTGATGGAAAACCACTTGTCGGCCGACAGGGTGCGCTCGTTGATATCCAGCGATACCGATCCCTGCCTTGACGTCGATGCTGTAGCGGTGACCAGCGCCTTGCTGGCCCATGACTGGCGTATCGTACACATTGCAGGCCACGGCGAGCCGCCGCTGTTCGAGACCTTACCCGTGCCGAACATCGATGCCCCTTCAAAGGTTGGTGAAGCTCAGCCGAAAATGCTCAACCCACGGGGCGTCGTTTTGTCCAAAAACATCTTTCTTGGTCCTCGGGAAATGATGAGCATGCGCGTAGTGCCTGAACTGGTTTTCATCAACTGTTGCTACCTGGGCGCGATCAATCAGAGCAAATTGTTGAAGGCCGAGCATCTGAACTACGATCGTACGCGCTTCGCCGCTACGGTGGCCGAGGAGCTGATTGCCATCGGGGTGCGTTGCGTTGTCGTCGCGGGCTGGGCGGTAGACGACGAAGTAGCCCGTCTCTTTGCAACCCAGTTCTATAGCCAGGTACTGAACGGCCTTCGGTTCATTGATGCGGTGGCGTCGGCGCGTCGGGAGGCCTGGCAGGCCGCTCCCGAAGGCAACACTTGGGCAGCATTCCAGTGTTACGGCGACCCGGAATGGGTGTTCACGCGTATACCGGGAGATGCCAAGCAATCTGCTTCGGCTCCAGACCAGGGTTTCGACAGCATCGCCTCACCTCAGGCCTTGGTGCTGGCATTGGAAATCGCCATCGATGACAGCCGCTACAAGAAAGTACCCAAGACCCAGGTCATCAACATGATCGAGATCCTGGAAACCCGCTTCGCGCGTTTGTGGAGCGAGATGGGATCAGTGTGCGAAGCGTTCGCCCAAGCCTGGGCTGAAGCCGGTGAGACCAAACGTGCGATCGACTGGTTCGAGCGTGCCATCAGCGCCAACGACGGCGGCGCCAGTCTTAAAGCCAGCGAGCAATTGGGTGATTTGCGGGCGCGCCGAGCCTGGCTGAAAGCGAACGAGGCCGCCAAAGAGTCTGCGCAGGCATTGAATGCCGAGTTGAGCTCGGCCCGCGAGCAAATAACTAGTGCAATCAATATGTTGAGTGGGGTGTGTAAGGTACAGCCGACAGTGGGGCGCACCAGTCTTTGCGGAACAGCGTATAAGCGCCTGGCTTGGATAGAGCTGCTAGCCAATGACAAGCCCGCCGAGCTGAGCGCCTTGCAGAAGATGGAAGATTATTTTTCCGAGGCTGAGCAACGTGCTACCGCCAGCGATCCGAGCCACGCTTACGAGCCAGCCCTCGAACGCCTCGCCGCACAACTGTTCGTCGCTGAGCCCGCTCCGGTAAAGGCTGACATTCTGCGAGTCCAGGCGCAGCTCAAGCCTTGGGTAGAGAGCAGTCCGGACTTCGGTAATGTGGTCGCGATGATCCTCGCCGGTCTGTATCTGGTCTTGCTTAACGGCAAACTGAAAGCCAATAGCGCTCGGTTGCTCAATGAATTCGCTGACCTGAAACGACGTGTACCGGCGGTCTTGGAGTGGAGAGAGGTACAGATGCAGGCCGAATTCGTGTTGGACCGCTATAAGGCCAAAGCCAGCAAAGCGGAGAAAGAGGAAGTGGCCGCGTTCAAGCATAAAATGGAAGATTGGGTCAAAACGCAGGATTGACCAGTGCGCAGGTGATGTGACGGTTGTCTCTCGACTGGAAAGCGTGAGCCTCTGGAGTCATTGACGCTATTAGGTAAGAAAGGAAGGGGGTGGTACGTCACTTTTATTATGGGGGTTTGTTCAATTAGTCTAACCTATGCACGGAGACACACAATGACCGCTATCTATTATTCGACGACTACGTTCTTGACGCTTTCCATTAACAAGCACTTCTACGGCGGCAAGCATTTCACGTACGTCGCAGAAGGGTTTTTCCCATACGGAAGAGGCAACCCGAAGTCATCGAACCCGCTGTTGATCTACATGGACCTGTATCAGCCTTGGCAGGACCGGGATCCCTACGACAAATTCGTGACACAACATCGAATGTCGGTTCGCAAAGGCATTCTTGCCAGGGAACAGGACAACACGATCCTCCCGCGCATAGCGAACGACCTCAATCGGGTTGCCGATCGCATACATCTCGATTTCTTTTATCCGGTGGTTTACAGGATCAAGCCCGATATAAACGCGTTACTCAACACGCAAAGAGCAGTTTTGGCAGGCTCGGGATTGAAGGGCTCATGCGAGTACCTGATTCAGGATCTCGGTGATTTGGAGTTCGACATCTACTTCAATGACAATGAGTCGACCAGGTACGGGAAGCTGAAAGGCCATACTGGATGCTATGCTGGCCACGCAGATGCCGTGAATGATCTCTTGGCATGGAGTTAATGAAATCATGTTCATACACCTACCCGCACAGCATTTTCTAAATCTGCGGATTACTGAAGACTTCAACAACTATGTGAGTGTGCTGGTGCTGCTCGATGACTTGCTTTGCAGGTATGATTTGGTGCCTCGCCATCCAGAGTATTTGCCACTCGGAAAGGATCCCGCGCAAGCGGGAACGCCAGAGCTCCTGTCGGAACCAATGCAGCGGTGCGCCGAAAGAATATCTTCCGAGGCGCTACGCCTGAATATTGATTGCAATATTCAGGCCGCATTAACTCTGTACAATGATCGAGATAATAGACGGGCCGATATTGTCGACTTTTTAGCTGAGCTTTCTCTGCAATACTCGGAGGTCATTCATCCTGCAATCTATCCGCATGTTGTCGGCTGACCGCACAGTTCGTGTTCGTCCAGCAAGCAGATGCGCCAGTCCCAAGTGAAGCGGTTTGGCGTGCTACCAAACGCTAAACCGCTAGTTCCACGGAGGATCACATGCTTATCCGACTCCTGTTCTCAATGCTGTTCCTCGCAGCGGCGGTGCCGGCCAGCCAGGCAGAGGTCAAAAAACTCACGATCTACGACGATGGGGTTTCTTGTCCCGCTAACTGCGACGCACATGTCGTCTTCTCCAAAGCCATGAATGGAACAGAGTTCGCTCACAAGGAAGGTACGAAGTACAGCAAGTGCGTGAAGGAAGAAGAGTGTCGCATTTGCTTCGAGTCCGGTGAAAAGCAGTGCTTGAAGGTCATGTATCGGGGGAGTGGCCCGCACCCGGATACCTTCGACTTCACCCCGGCGTTCTATCAGCAAGCGTGCGCCAGTACACCGGCGCAGCCTCTGTTGGCGAAGGAGTGCGTAAGCTTGAGGGAAAGAGCCAAGGCATTGAGTGGGCGAATCAACTGCCTCGCTACACCGGGTGACCCCAAATGCACCGCAATCATTGCAGAGGCGAAGGCCAAACGCGAACTGGATCTCCCCAAGTACAAGCAATGTCTCCAGCTGGGGGAAGCAGCCTATAACCAACAGGTGCCGAATGCAGAGAAGCGTAAGCATGACTGCACCTACGAGCTCAATGGCACGGGCAGAAATGACGCAGGGACTAAAACCTGGAGGAAGCTGCTGCCTGCAGCGTGCAGGGCGGGGACCTACGTGGGGCGCGACGGGTTGGACTGCTGCAGCGGCAATACGTTTGCAGACGGTCCCTTAGGACGTGAATGCAGAGGCTTCTACCCGGCGCCGTAAACAGCGCGGCCAGGCTGAAAGCTGTCTCCCACAGGATCGCCCAATTTCTGGAGTTGGCGCTGTACCTGTGGGAGCGGGTTCACCCGCGAAGGGCTGCAAAGCAGCCCCAGGGAGGCGAGGTACAACACCTCAAGGCCTGATGATCAATAGATGGCCACCGGGTTGATATTTACCTGCGTCGAACCCTTGTACAGCGGCTGGCCCAGCACGAACAGGAACTCGAAGGCCTTGTCACGCACCAGGGCGCGGGTGTCGATCAGCTCCAGGTTGTAGATGCCACGCTTGGCCAGCATGAACTGGTTGACCGGGAACTCCTCACCGGTAGGGTTCGGGTAGACCTCAGAGGCCCAGGTGTCGCCGCCAAAGGCGACGATGCCCTGGTCGGCCAGCCACTCGGCCGCCGGCAGGTCGATGCCTGGCTCGGTAGCGAGGAACTGCGCGTTGTCCTTGCCGATCAGCTCCAGCCAGCCGGTGTTGAACAGCACCACGTCGCCCTTGCGCAGGGTGATGCCTTGCCGCTTCAGCACCGCCTTGATGTCGTTGACGGTGAACGACGTCCCGCCCGGCACGATGGCCTTGCCGTAGTAGGCGGTCATGTCCAGCACCACGCCACGGGTGACCATCGGCGGCACTTTCTCCACGCCAAGCTTGGTCACGCCTTCGACGGTGACGAAGTCGGCGGCCTTGTTACCGTTGTAGTAGACGTTGTCGATACCGATATGGCCGATGCCGTTAAGCTGGGTGCCGACGCCGGTCCAGCCGTTGACCAGCTCGTCGTTGAAGCTGAACTTGTTCTTGCCCAGGGTCTGGCCGGCCTGTTCGCCGGGCTGGATGTTGTAGAGGTGGAAGCTGCGGTGGCGGAAGGCGGGCAGGTCCTTGCTGACGGGGACGGCGAGGGGATAGGTCTTGCCGGTCTTGACCAGGGTGATGGCTTGCTTGACCACCTCGGGGGTGAGGAGGTTGGCGGCGCCGATTTCGTCGTTCGGGCCGTAGGGGGAGGATTGCCAGTCGGCGGCCAGGGTGGATTGGGCGGTGGTGGCCAGGGCCAGGGTGAGTAGCAGGGGTTTGAAGTAGTGCAAGTTGTGGGCTCCTGAACGGGAAATGGTGTCAGGGGCGGATTCTGGGTGGAGGCGGGGATGGGAAAAAGTGGTGGAAGGGACAAGGAGTTTTGCGTGTGAGTCAAGGGACAGTCCCTCCCTCAGTGCCTGCCAGGGCCTGGTTGCTGCCATGCCGGACCTATTATTCGACCGCTCTTACCCACATATGGGCAAGTATCAAGACTGCTCTCGCCCGTATTCAAGACGGCTCCCGTACCCCCTGGCGCATCGCTTCCCTAGTCTGCAACGGCCCGCATCCAGCGGTTCCCTTCAACTTCGGAAAACAGGAAGCACCTCCATGAATCTTCTGAAATCGGCATTGGCCGTCGGCCTGTGCTGCGTCGCCACATCCGGCATGGCCGCTGATGGTGAGATCAGTTTCGTCGGCTCGGTCAACGCCTCAACCTGCTCGGTCAGCGTCGGTGATGTCAACAACACCGCAAGCTCGATCGTGTCACTCGGCAACGTATCTTCCCAGTCACTGAAGAAACTAAACGATACGGCCGGCGCCGCAGCGTTCGAGCTTCATCTGCAAGCCTCGGGCGTCGAGGACGAGGACTGCGACCTAAGCGACAAGACGGCCACCGTACGGTTCCTCGGCATGAGCGGGGTTGCCGGGCCCAACGGTGAATGGCTGGGTCTTGAAAATGCCGGGAGCGACGGTGTAGCGCGCAATGTCGCGGTACAGATTCGCGACGCCGCGGGCAACGATGTACAGATGGGCCGTTCCTCCAGCGAGTACGCCAACCTGAGCGAGCCGCTGCGTTTCACCGCGAACTACATCGCCACCGGCGCCGCTACCCCAGGCACTGCCAACGCCAAGGCCTCCTTCAGCGTCGACTACAAGTAACCCGCCCCTGCACCGGGGCCAGGTCGCGCTCCGGTGCTGTCAATGTTCAGGTTCGAACTGCAATGAAAACCCTTCTTCGTGCGCGCGCGGGCGGCTTCGGCCTGCGCAGGATTTGCGTTGCACTCATCGTCTGCTGGCCAGCACTGCCGGCCAGTGCCGGCGTGATGCTCAACGGCACGCGCATCGTGCTCGGCGCGGACGAGCGCAGCGTATCAACCATCGTTTCCAACCTGGGGCGTGACGACTATGCGGTCCAGGCCTGGGTCAATGACGCCGCCGACAGCCGCGACCGCGCCAGCCCTTTCATTGCCATGCCCGCGCTGTTCAGGGTGCGTGCCGGCGAAGAACAGGTGGTGCGGATCATCAGGACACCCGGTGAATTACCAAGCGATCGTGAGTCGGTGTTCTACTTCAACGCCCAGGAAATTCCAGTGCAGAACGAGCGCCAGGACAATGCGCTCAAGGTCGCCGTGCGCACCCGAGTCAAACTCTTCTACCGCCCAAAGGGCTTGCCGGGCACCGCGTTGCAAGCCCCTGGGCAGTTGCAGTGGAAACTGATCGACCGGCCCACCGGCACGCTGCTACGGGTCAGCAACCCCAGCGCGTACCACGTCACCTTCATTGGCATTCGGGTCACGGACGGCCAGAAGCCGATCGAACTGCGGGACATCGACATGCTGGCGCCCAGATCGAGCCTGGATTACCCGCTCAAGCGTCAGGTCGGGGTGGCGGGCGCGATGGTCGAGTTCTCAACCATCAACGATCATGGCGGTTACCAGGACCCGCTGAAAGCCCGCGTCGGGTTCTGACCGCATGATCCAGGGACGAATGGCAAGGGCAGGGACGGTGCTGTTCCTGGTTATGCTGCGCGATGCCGCGGCCGGCTCACAATTCGATACCGGCTTCATGGTCGATATTGGCGGTTCGGGCTGGCAGGGTGACCTGCAGGCCATGCTGCACGAGCAGGCGTTGCCGACCGGGCGCTACCTGGTCAGTGTGCGCCTGAACCAGGAGGCAATCGGGCAACGTGAGGTCGACTTCCGGCGCATGGGCGAAGCGCTAAGCCCATGCCTGTCCCGGGCGCAGCTGGAACGGCTGGGAATCCAGTTGCCCGCCGCCATCGACGACACGGATTGTCCCGACTGGTTGGCGACACTGGAGGGAGCGTCGGTACATTTCGACAGCCGCCAACTCAGGCTCGACATCAGTGTTCCACAGGTCTACCTCAGGCACGATGCCTTGGGCTACGTGCGCCCCGAAGAGTGGGACGCAGGGATCAATGCTGGGTTTCTCAACTACCAGTTTTCCGGTTCCAGGAGTGAGTACCAGCATCAGGGCACTGATCAATACAGCCTCTACCTCAATGGTGGTTTGAACCTTGGCGCTTGGCGCCTGCGCTCCAGTTCTTCGTATCAGAAGGACGGCACCTGGGAACGCGCAGCCAGCTATCTGCAACGTGACTTGCCAGGCACCGCGGGGCAACTGCTGATCGGAGAAAGCATGACCCTGGGTGACACCCTGCAAAGCATCCCGTTTCGCGGCGTGCAACTGGCCAGCGACCTGCAAATGCTGCCGGATTCGCTGCAAGGTTACGCGCCTGTCATTCAGGGTGTTGCCCGCACTCAAGCGAAAGTCGAGGTGCGTCAGTATGGCTATTCGCTCTACAGCACCTTCGTGCCGCCAGGCGCGTTCGAGATCCGTGACCTGAACGCGGCATCCGGCAGTGGCGACCTGGAAGTGATCATCACCGAGGCCGACGGCACGCAGCAGCGTTTCACCCAGCCCTATGCAACCCTTGGCAATCTGCTACGCGACGGTACCTGGCGCTACAGCGTGACCGCCGGGCACTACCATGCGGCGAGTTCACCCGAAGCACAGCCGGGCTTCATGCTCGGTTCATATGCCCGAGGTTTGCCACGCGATTTCACCATGTCCGTGGCGGGGCTGGTGGGCGAGGGTTACCGCGCCTACCAGTTAGGTGTCGGCAAGGGGCTGGGCAGCCTGGGCGCGGTATCACTGGACGTCACTCACGCCCGGTCGGATATCTGGCCCTCGGCCGTGACCGGACAGAGCTATGGCCTGCGTTATGGCAAGGCCTTCGCCACGGGGACCAACCTGCGTTTTGCCGGCTACCGCTATTCGACCCCCGGTTACCGTGATTTCAGCGAAGTGGTGGGGGATCGTACCTGGCAGCAAGCGTTGGCTGACGACAGCCAATACAAGATGGTCAGCCGGCGCAGCCGTCTGGAGGCCAACGTTTCACAAAGCTTTGCCAGCAGCACTTCGATGTACCTGAACCTGTCCCAACAGGATTACTGGAACAGCGCGCGCCAGCAACGCCAGCTGCAGTTCGGCGTGAGCAGCCAAGTACAACGGGCCAACCTGTCGCTGCACGCCAGCAAGAGCCTGAGTGCTGACGATCAGCAAGGGCTGCAGGTAGGCCTGACCATCAGTTTCCCTCTGGGGGGCCAGAGCGCGAGGGTCAGCGTGGAGCGCGAAGCTGATGGCAGTCAGGGCCAGCATTTGGGGTTGAGTGGTTTGGCCGGTGAATACAACAACCTCAACTACAACCTCGACCTGCAGCGCAACGCACGTTCGGCCAATACCGGCTCGGCCTCTGTCGGTTACCGTGCGCCCTGGGCCGACCTTAATGCGGGGCTGAGCCACAGTAGCGACTATCGCTCGCTCAACATCGGTATGTCCGGGGCGTTGTTGGCCCACGCTGGGGGTATCCAGTTGGGGCAGCACCTGGGTGAGACCATGGCGCTGGTCGAGGTCACGGACACGCCGAATGTAGGTGTGCTGAATGCTCCCGGTGTCTTCACCGACGCTCGGGGATACAGCCTGGTGCCGTATGTTCAGCCTTACCGACGCAACCGCATCAGCCTCGACACTCGCAAGCTGGACACCAACACCGACATCGACAATGGTGTCGGTACCGTGGTCCCACGGCGCGGCGCGGTGGTGCTGGCGCGGTTCAGCGCACGGCGCAGTGACAAGGTACTGGCCACGGTGGGCTTGCCGGGTGGCACGACGGTGCCGTTTGGCGCGGCGGTGCTCGATGGCACTGGGCAGCGTGTCAGTGCCGTGGGGCCCATGGGCCAGGTACTGCTGTCCGTCGGTGAAGACCGGCATTACCGTCTGGTCTGGGGCCAGGCCGCCGATCAGCAGTGCGCCTTCAGCCTTGACCTGGCGCAGACCCGAGAACAGGACGGCCTGCGCCTGGCCGAAGTGAGTTGCGCCTCCGGATGACTGCTCATGTTGCGTCGAGGCTGGCCGCCAGCGCAGCGTTCAGGTCGTTCACCAAGGTTGCGATAGCCTGGCATTGCGCTGTCAGCGAAGGCTTTTTGGCGCCAGCCTCGATAGCTTTCTCCAGAGCTTCACAATGCTTCAGCAAGGCGTCGGACTGCATCAACTGCGCAGCGGTCTTGAACCGATGCGCCAGGCTCGCCAGCGCAGCATGGTCCTGGCAGCCGAGGGCGTCGTCCAGGGCAGAAAGATCCTGCTGGTTGGTCAGTATCAGGTTGCGCAGCAACGGTCGGCGTTTCGCTTCCGGCAGTCCTGCGAGCAACGGCACGCACAGGTCGGCAGGTTCGCTGCCGCTCGGTGCTTGCTGGGCGAAGGCCGGCGCATGCCGCGCCAGCACCACGAGACTCAGGGGCTTGAGCAGGCAGGCGTCCATGCCAGCGGCCAGGGCGGCCGCATGATCCTGGGCACGGGCACTGGCGGTAGTGCCAATAATGGTGACTGGCCGTACACGTTGCAAACGCTCAAGGCGACGGATCTCCTCCGTCAGCCCGAGGCCATCCAGCTCGGGCATGTTGCAGTCAGTAATGATCAGGTCGAAGGCATGCTGTTCCCAGCACATCAGTGCTTCGAGTCCATCGTGGGCCAAGGTCGGCTGATGGCCGAGCAGCTCGAGCTGCTCTTTGAGCAGCACCAGGCTTGGCAGATGGTCCTCGACGATCAGTATCTTCAATGGGCCGCGACCCGTTGCGGCAGGCCCGTCGAGCGCGTCAGGCATGGAGGTGGTACAGGCGGGCGCAGGTTCGGCCGGCAGCGTGAAGGTCATGCTGGTGCCGTTGTCGGATGCAGGGTCCAGTACCAGATCGCCACCCATGATGCGGGCTAGCGAGCGTGCAATCGACAGCCCGATAGCAGCGCCGCTGTTGCGCGATACGGTTCCGCGAGAGAAGGGCACGAACAGCGTCGGTAGTTCCTGTTCAGCGATACCGGGCCCGGTGTCCTGCACGCGGAGGGTGAATGCCAGCAGGCCTGCTTGCGAAGACTGACCAACGACTTGCAAGGTGACGCTGCCCTGTTCGGTGAACTTGATCGCATTGCTTATCAGGTTCGACAGCACTTGCTTGACCTTCAGCCGGTCAAGGTGCACCGCTGTATCAACATGCCCTTCGTAGGTAACGTCCAGGTCCAGGCCCTTGCGATGAGCCTGGTGGCTGAAAATCTGCAAGACGCCGTCGACCACCTGCCTCATGGTCCAGGGCGCAAGGTGCAGCCGGGTCTCGCCCGACTCGATGCTGGAGATGTCGAGGATGCCGCCCAGCAACTCCAGCAGGCTTAACGCGACATCGTGTGCCACCTGAACTTGCTGCACCGATCTTCCTGCCATGTCATTGCGTTGCAGCACAAGCTCGAGCATGCCGATGATTGCGTTCATGGGCGTACGTATTTCATGGCTCATGGTCGCCAGGAAGATTGTTTTGCTGCTGTTGGCCTGGTCGGCGGCGTCCTTGGCCTCGTGCAGCTCACCCAGTATGCGCAGTCGATCACCGATATCCAGCCAACCGCAGACCAGCCCGAAGATCTGTTGCCCGTCTTCGCGCAAGGGTTGTATCCAGTGGTAGATGTCGAGCATCTTGCCGGGTAGGGCCAGCTGCTGGTCACTCGCGCAGGGCTGGCCGGTATTGGCCACGCGGGCATAATCCAGGCGCCACTGCGCCAGTTGCGTCGGATTGAGCATGGCGTCGAGCTGCGCGCCGCTGCTTTCCAGGCTGGCCAAAGGACGGAAACTGTCGGCGTAGGCGGTGTTGAACAGCAGCAGCGCACCTTGAAGGTCGCGTACATAGATGGGGTGCGGAATGCTGTCGACAATGTTCTGGATAAGGCCAAGCCTGGCTTGCAGCGCCTTGCGCACCGTGGCTTTCCTGAAGATCAGCTTGCGCAGGTAGACGATCCACACACAGGTGATCAGCAGCAGCACGAACAGCCCGCTGAGCACCTGGTAGACCCGCAGGCTGAGGCCCGTCCAGTAAAGATTGTCGGTGGCCGCGTTGGCGCGCCAGCGGCCGGAAATGGTGGCGACTTCGTTGGGTGAGATGCGTTGCAGAGACTTTTGCAGCAGCGAGATCAGCGCCGGATTGTCCGCCGTGCTCGCAAGGCCGACCCGTGCATAGACACGAGTCAGCATATCGGCAACTTTCAATTGCCCTTCATATTTGTATGACAGGTAGTAGCGAGCCTGGTTGGCCGAGAGCAGCGTGAAATCGCTGTCTGCGTTGCTGACACTTTTCAACGCGTCGGGAACGTTGTCGGTCAGCTTCAAGGCAATCGACGGGAACTGTTCGCGCAGGTAGTCGATCAGCGCATCGGATTCGGGCAGGGCAATGCTGAGGGTCGAACCGGGAGCCAGATACGGCTGCTCCGGTGCCTCGGTGCGGGTGATCAACGCATACGGTGTGTTGATGATCGGCCGGGTGAACAGGTACTTGCGCTCTCGCGACGCTGTCTGGGAGATGATCCCCAGGTCTGCTTGGCCGCTGTCCAGCAATTGCAGCGTCTGGTGGATCGAGCGGGTGCGCACCACCTCGAAACGCAGCCCGGAGTTGATCCGCACCAACTCCAGGATGTCGGACATGGTGCCGCCGAACTGCCCCTGGCTGTCGAACAGAGCATAGGGCGCGAGGTCTTCGCTGGCGGCTATCCTGATCGGCTCGCGGCGGTTAAGCAATGCTTCTTCCTGGGCGTCGAGCGTGCTGACCTGTTCATCTTCACGGCACTTGAGCGCTGCCACCCACCAGTTGACCTGATTGATGACCTGGCAACGGCTGTGGGAGTGCAACTGCTGGTCGAGAATGGCTGCGAGCCTGCGGTTGTCGGCGGTGTAGGCGAAGCCGATACCGGTTTCGATGGCGTTGACGCTGGTGTTGGTGACCAGGAGGTTGTTGAAGCTCTGGTTCAGCAGGTACAGGGTACTGACGGTGTCACCCAGGTACGCCTGGGCCTTGCCCTTGAGCACCGCAGCGATGGCCTCGTACGGGGTAGGGTAGTTCTTCACCGTGGCCGTGCGGAACAGCTGGAACGTTTGCGCATCGATGAACCCATCGGCGGTCGAAGAGATCTCAGCTGACGCATCGCGCAGGTCGATATCCAGCAAGCTCCCAGTGGGTGAATACAGGGCGATGCGGGTATAGGCATAGGGGGCGGTGAACGCCACCTTGTAGCGCTGGGCCTCGGGCGCCGTGGCCGCGTCCACCAGGTCGACCTGGCGAGCCACCAGAGCGGCGAAGGCACTGTCCCGGCTGTCGTAGACCACGACCCGAAAGCGGATGCCCAGTGCATCCTGCAGCGCGAGCAGGTTTTCCGCGAGGATGCCTTCGAGCTGCTGGTGCTCAGTGATGATGGTGAGTGGCGGGTAGTCGGGGCTGGAGATGGCCACGGTGACCACCTGTTTCTGCGCCAGCCACGCACGATCGGGTTCGCTGACCGGGGCAGAGAAGCTCAAGGCCTGGCCACGGGAGGAAAGGGCCAGTTCCTGGGCGAGCGATGGCAAGGCAGCCAGCAGCAGGAGCGAAGCGAGGAGGGCGCGCAGGGTATTCACGGGGCAGTGTTCAGATCAGGTTCATGTCTCTGGCGATATCGGCCAGTTCGATGGTGGTGCGTACCCCCAGCTTGCGCAGGATGTTGACCTTGTGGCCGCTGATGGTCTTGTGGCTGAGGTGCAGCCGCTCGGCGATCTCCATGTTGCTCAAGCCCTGGGCCAGCAACTGCAGGATCAGCATTTCCTTGTTGGTCAGGCTCTGCGTGCCGTTGTCGCTCTGTGGGTTGAAGTCCATGTAGTGCGAGAGCACGTCCTTGGGGAAGTACAGGTAGCCGTCCTGGATCGTCTTCAGGCCGCGCAACAGGTCGTCCAGCGTTGCGCTCTTGTTGATGAAACCACTGGCACCCGCTTGCATGCAGCGTGAGGCGTAGGTGGCAGCCATCTGCGAGGTGAACACCAGTGTCTTTACCGGCAGGTTTTCGGCGTGGATGCGTTGCAACACCGAGAGGCCATCCAGACCGTCGAGGCCAATATCCAGGATGAGGTAATCCGGGCTTAGCCGGCGCAAACTCGCCAGGGCCTCGATGCCGTCGGTGCACTCGCCCACAACGTTGTATCCGGTCTGTTCCAGAAAGGCGCTGATGGCACTGGAGAAGATCGGGTGATCGTCCACGATCAGCACGGTAATGCTCATGTCAGGTTAGTCTCTGGTTAATCGGCTTGTATGCGTTGGAAGCGATTATAGCCTGACAGTCGCTTAGCCAGTGATCTGGATAAGGCGTGTTGCAGTCCGGGAACGTTCTTGGTGGCTAACAAGATGCGTCCTGGATAATTCAAAACTCGGCTGCCTTATTCTGTCGGCGATGTCGATATGCAACGCGAGGTGACAGATGAATAGGCTGGCATTGGGCTTCGCCTCGATGGCGCTGTTGCACAGCGGGACCGCTTTTTCGTATTGCACGGGTGGTGGTGAAGAGGTTTATTTAACCTTC
This sequence comes from Pseudomonas sp. DVZ6, assembly GCF_024259445.1. Lineage (NCBI taxonomy): Bacteria > Pseudomonadati > Pseudomonadota > Gammaproteobacteria > Pseudomonadales > Pseudomonadaceae > Pseudomonas > Pseudomonas sp. DVZ6. The sequence continues at coordinate 140,516 of NZ_JANCLM010000002.1, read as the reverse complement.
AACATGGGTACACAGTATGTGCCACGTGATGCCCCCGTGGGGTCGGTCATAGGCACGGCCAACATGAGTTATGTGTACCGCCCCGACAATCCCTGGAACTGCGGCGCCAGTGATGAATGGGATGTGCGCTTCAGCGATAACTTCCCAGTGGTAAACGGTATTCAATTACCATCGATGGAGAGTGGAATTTCCACTGCGACCATCGTCAAGACCAATGTGCCCGGAGTGGGTCTGGTGGTCAGTTCGGAGCCGTTGAAGAAATATAATGTGAGCAGTGGGTCGCCGCCCTATGTTCCTTACAAGACACGTCTGACGGGCTGGGTAACGCAACATACTAGTGCCACGGCAAAATTCACCCTGGTGAAAATAAGTCAAGCGATTCCCGCTGGAAGCTCGAAGATAGAAAACCCTTACTCTACGATTAGCTACTGGTCGTATCGTAGAAAGCACAGCATCTTCCTGGTGGGTACGGTCGTGCGCTCCGAGTGCTCCATCGAGGGGAATGCCCAAGCCTATATCGAAGTACCCATGGGCACGATCGGGCGCAACGTATTCAAGGGCAAGGATAGTTATACGCAAAGCAACGATGTACTGATTCCGCTCACCAACTGCACGCCGGGCAGTTACCCCGCCAACCAAGGCTGGAACTACTATCAGAATGCCAATGCCTGGCTCCGTCTCGATGGCGCCAAAGGCTCGACCATCGTTGATGCCGGGCGTGGTCTGTTGGGCCTAACGCCGGAGTCGACTGCAAAAGGGGTCGCGGTACAGGTACTGCGCAAGGACGGGGTCACTCCATTGCCGCTGGGGCAGGCAGTGGCCATTTCGCGGCTGAGCAGCGGCAACATGAACATCGAGCTCAAGGCTCGTTATATCCAGACGTCCGATTCGTCGCTGGGCCCGGAACCGGGTTCGGCCAATGCGCGCGCGGCGTTCACTGTCACCTACAAGTAAGCCGATGCGCGGCTTTTTATCAGGAGTTGCAGGCCATGCCGACATTGAGCGTGCTTTTGCTGTGCGCGAATGCCTACAGGGTCGAGCGGTTCACCGCGCTGTTCGCACGGCTGGATTTCGTTCGGCTGCAGGTGGTCACCCACGAAAGCGACTGGTCTGAGCCTCTCTGTGGACAGGAGGGACCGGACCTGGTGGTGTGCGACAGCTTGCCTGCGCGAGGAGGCATTGGTTATTTGCGTCGGTTGTGCGAGCACAGCGGCTTTTTCTCGGTGATCGAATGTGAGGCGTTGGCAGCCCCCATCCGCTGGGGGCTCAACCATTTTCGTGTGCAGGCGGGCAAATATTTCGTGGGCAGCTACGATGCGTTGGCGGCAGCGCAAATCGATGGATTGCTGTTCAAGGCGTTGACGGTCAAGCGAACGGTGAGGCGCCATAATCTCGGTAGCCTGCCACGTTCATCGCGGGAAGTGATGAACGATTGGAGAGAGGCGTTGGATATTGACCAGGCTCTGGATCAGCAGCAAATCGTGGCTTTCTATCAGCCACAGGTCTGTTTGAGGAGTGGGCGCATCTGCGGTATCGAAGTGCTTGCCCGCTGGCGGCATCCACAAAAGGGGGTGTTGGGGCCGCAGGCTTTTCTCGACCTGATTGATACGCCGCAACGCCATGCCCGACTGCTGGACTGCCTGTTGCAGCAGGGGTTGAAACTGCAAAAGCACCTGCAATTGAGCGCTTCGGGGGAGTGGCTGGTGTTTTCCTACAACATCGAGCCCAGCCAGTTGGACGAAGAAGGTTTCGCCAGCCGAATCCTCCGGCATATCGAGCAGGCCGGCGTACCTTGCAGCCAGGTCATGCTCGAAGTGACCGAGCGTGACCCATTGGCGCTGAACCTCAACAGCATCGAGAACATCAGCCAACTGGTGAAGAGCGGAGTAGGGCTGGCGCTGGATGACTTTGGTACGGGCCACTCGACACTTGCGCGGTTGGCGCGCATTCCGTTTGCCCAGGTCAAGCTCGACGCAGGATTCGTTGCCCACGTGAACAGCCTGCGGGAGACACGGGTTGTTGAAGCGCTGGTAGGTCTGGCGCAAACGATGGGCTTCGAACTGATAGCCGAAGGCATCGAAACAGAGAAGCAGCGGCTGCATCTGCAACGGCTGGGTGTGGATGTGGGCCAAGGCTTCCTGATGTACAAGCCGATGAGTTGCAACGATCTGCTCGAGGTCCTGGTTACCAGTCTCGCGATCTTGCGCTTGGGCTGATAGGTCAATGCCAATTTGATGGTGGGGCAAGACTGTCGATTGCGAAGTGCCTGATGCATCTTGTCATTTGCAATAGCTTAGGGCAGGGTCGATGCCATGGACCTCTCTGCCAAAGGAACCGCACCATGTCGAAGATCTATCCCGGTATCGATCCCGAAGGGCTGGTCGAGTACTCGGTGGTCTACACGGACCGCTCGCTCAACCACATGTCCCAGTCGTTTCAAGGTGTGATGAAGAACATTTCAACCACCCTGAAACAGGTCTACAACGCCCAAGCGGTTGCGGTGGTTCCGGGCAGTGGCACCTTCGGTATGGAAGCAGTGGCACGGCAGTTTGCCACCGGCCAGCAATGCCTGGTGATACGCAACGGCTGGTTCAGTTATCGCTGGAGCCAGATCCTTGAGATGGGCAACATTCCGGCGGCCACAACGGTGCTGAAAGCCCGGCCGGTTGAAGCGGGGCGCCAGGCTGCCTACGCCCCGGCCCCTCTGGACGAAGTGCTGGCCGCCATCGAGGCGCAGAGGCCGCAGATTGTCTTCGCCCCCCACGTTGAAACGTCATCAGGGATCATCCTGCCCGATGAATACCTGAGGGCCGTGGGCGACGCTGTGCATGCGGTGGGTGGCCTATTCGTGCTGGACTGCATCGCCTCAGGCGCGATCTGGGTTGATATGCACAAATGCGCGGTCGACCTGCTGATCAGCGCACCGCAGAAAGGCTGGAGCGCCTCACCTTGCTGCGCCCTGGTGATGCTCAGTGCCTTGGCCCTCGAGCGCATCGAATCGACGCAAAGCACCAGCTTCGCCTGCGACTTGAAGAAGTGGCTTCAGATCATGCAGGCCTATGAGCAGGGCGGCCACGCCTACCATGCGACCATGCCCAGCGATGCCCTCGCGCGGTTCAACGAAGTGATGAAAGAGACGCAAGCCTACGGTTTCGACAAGGTCTGCGACGAACAACAGGCCCTGGGTGATCGGGTGCGCGCAATGATGACCCGCAAAGGTATCAAGAGCGTGGCCGCAGTGGGCTTTCAGGCCCCTGGCGTGGTGGTGAGCTACACCGATGATGCCGATATCAAGACTGGTAAGAAGTTTGTCAGCCACGGCCTGCAGATTGCTGCCGGCGTGCCGTTGCAATGCGACGAGCCGGCCGACTTCCAGACCTTCCGCATCGGCCTGTTTGGGCTCGAAAAGCTACACAATATCGAGCGTACGGTCAGCACTCTGGAGCAGGCGCTGGACGAAGTGATGGTTAACTAGGCGCTCGGTGGGAGAACTTGCAATGACAACAGACGATGCGAGGTCCCGATTCGAAGCCAAGCTTCTTCGTCCGTTAAAGCCCGGTGATGACAGGTCGTGGGCGTTTGCTGTTCTTCCAAGGGACGCGAGCGAACGGCTTCCGAGGCGGGGAAGGACGTCCGTTGACGGCACGATCAATGGGCATCCTTTCCGGGCAACCCTGGAGCCCGATGGTCAGCTGAGCCATTGGCTGAAGGTCGGTAGCGAGTTACTCGACGCGGCAGGTGTGGCCGTCGGCGATATCGTTACTCTCGAATTAGTCCCTGTGAAGAAGGAGCCCGAGCCTGACATCCCAGCGGATTTCGAGGAAGCCCTGGCAACCATGCCTGAGGCTAGAAAGGTTTGGAACAGTACGACGACCCTCGCGCGGGTGGACTGGATCCACTGGATTACCTCAGCGAAGCAACTCAAGACGCGTGAAAAGCGAATAGGTGATGCCTGCGAGATGCTTGCGACCGGCAAGAAGCAGGTTTGCTGTTTCGACTCGTCCGGCTATTACAGCAAAGCATTTCGGGCGCCCGAGGCGGAAAATTGACCCGTGGTACCGCCCGGGAACATCCAGGGGCGCAACCAGCCCTATGTTGTCGACAAGAGAACACTTTTTATGTGCTCTGAATCGGACTTCCCTCTTCTCTGTAGTCCATTTCCGAAACATACTCCCGCCGCCTTTCAGCCATTGCAGCAGCCCCATCAGCCATCTAGTCTCGCCAAGTCGCCGCAAAATCGACGACACGGTTTTGACAGACCGTCCCCTGATATACGGATCATGTGCAACGCTCTATGGCGGCTGTGCGTGGGGCACTTCAGTGCGCCGAGTTCCGATATCCTCGGTCTGTCAACCCACGTACCGCTGCTACCCATTTAGCCACACAGCGCAGGTACGTCTATGCGACGACGATACTAGCGCGGATGGAGCTTGCCACTGCGCCCACCATTGGCGGGCTGCAGCGGCGTCTCTGGAATCCTTTCGAACAAAAACCACCGATACTAGTGAATGTTTAATACATTGTTTATATCAAACATTTTTACAATGTCTCTATTGTATTTCCCGTACGGCAAAGATAAAATTTCTTCTTTTTTCTTTATTACGCCAAAAGCGTTAATTAAATCTAATAATGCTTTAAACTCATCGGGAGCGCATGCAGGATTAGCAAGTAAGTGGGTCCTCTTGCTGAGAATATCAATGAGATCTGCTGTGCGCGCAAGCTTAGTGCCACCAGTGTAGCGCTCTTCTAGGCCTAAAATTCCAGCCAGTTGGTCAGGGAATGTACTCACATTAATGAGCTTGACCTTATCAATAGGCTCATTGTTAAGCACTGAGTGGTTCAGTTCGAATCTATAGATAGAATCAAAACACCGCTGATAGGGGTGTATGTGAGTGTCAATGTCAAAGATTTTACCCTCCTTAAATATCTGATTGCATGTTTTGCAAGAAGGGATGTGATTATAGAATGATAGCGCCAGGTAAGGGAAAGCGTGCTTCGGATAAAAGTGATCAATATCATAAAGCATCATGATTCTGCTTTTTGGCGCAGCCTTTGCGACTTTTATGATCTTTGCCGATTCATCGTTACAATACGGACAGGTTGCCTGCTCAAAAAGTAACTTTTGATAGCGTCTGTAGCAATGATCGCTGCCCCGATAAGACGTATAATTAAATACTCTTTTTAGTAGGAGGTCTCCAAACGGTTGTGACTTGGTATTGCCTTTGAGTATTACAAATAGATCTTCCTCGCGTAAGATACTTTGGGCTGTCGCTATTATTGATTTTAGCTGGCTAGGTTTTGCGGTAATGATATGCTTGAGATAAGCTGGGTCCTCTAGTAGTTCAACATACTTCAATTGTCTGGCAGCGGCATCGCCGCCAACCAGATTCACGTGCTTCTGACTTGAAACTAACGCCCTCAATCTTCGGGCTTTTGATGTGAGGGCGTGTTTGATCGGTTGCTTGAATCTATTGGCAGGATTCAAGTCGTTCCACATTTCCTCGACAATATCATCAAGAAGCTGGGGTACATCGGCGTACTTGGTCGACAAATGACTATTAATGCTTATCATTGCGCTTCGACCCGCTTGCGAATGTGAAATTTAATGACGTCATCATCAACCACAGACAGTGCAAGTCTGAGGCTTTCGGCATCCTGTTGGCTTAAATTTTTTTTGTCGAGAAGTTTAAATATTTCTCTCAAATAACCAGAGGACAGATTCCCGCTTCTTTTCTGGTTCAGCCCGAATGAATATTGGTAAATATCGTAAAGGTTGGCCGCAAATGTTTTGTGTCTACTTGCAATCTGGTCGCCACCCCCAATACAACTATCGTATTCATGATTTAAAATGACCACGCATTGGTTAGGCAGATCACTTATTAGAATCGGGGAGTGCGTTGTGAAAACTATTTGCACAGTTCCTTCGGAAAGTTCAGGTAGGCACTTTATGAGTCTTTCTACAAACTCCAGCTGCCATTCTGGATGTAGGTAGAGATCGCCCTCATCAATGCATATCAAGGTTGATTGCTTTCTATTGGTTGTGTATCTATAGCGATCCACACCATTCCATATCGAGCTAAATAGATTTAGATATGCTTTCTGACCCGAACTAACTCCCGACCAGCTAATTGAGCCAAATCTAAGAGATTGAATTATGCATGCCAAATGTCTGTACCAGAACGACTCGCTCGGCTCAAAGTCAATTGAAAATATAAACTTTTGCCCTTTGATGGTGTCGTCGATTTCGAATTTCATCTCATCAAGAAAGCTTTCTAGTTTAAATAGAATTGTCAGGGTTTCGTATAATAGAAAGTTAGAATTCCACGGGATCACATCGTTGTCGGAAGAATAGCACTCTCGTAGCTCTCCAATAAGTTCTTCGAGCTCTTGGTGCGGATTGCCATCTAAAATACTTAGCATGTGAGCGATGAGACGCTCATCTGGTACATCCCTTTCAAGCAAGACCTTTAGAAAACCCATCTGGATGGTTTGTCTCACTAAGTAAAGTTTTCCCCTGCCCCTATTTTTCTTTCGGGTTTCCGCTAAATAATTTAGAATTGGCACTACGGGTCCTTGCCTGGAGGTTTGGTTGTGTCGGGTGATAAATTTTTCAATTTTTATTTCAACCCTCGGCGGCGCTTGTAGCTCAAGCTTTTTAAATTCTCTTGAATGAAAAAATTCAACATCATTGATGAAGTCTGACTCTATTGAGTCTCGTAACCTGGCAAGAGTTCTAGGGTTATTTTTATTGTTCACAGAAACATCGGCAACCCCATCGCCAAAATCAATATAGTTTTTATCGAAAACATTAGAAAAGAATACTGCGTACATCTCCTTGTTGCTATCTATATCTGTCGATCTGCTGATTTCGAAGTTGGCAGTAATGGGTTGCTTTAAATTGCTAGAACAAAAGAAAGCCCCATTAACGCTGAAGACCATCAAGTATTCATGCCCGAGTTTTTCTCTACTGGTCAGAACGCGGCATATCAATTCTAGCGAATTCGTTTTTCCTGCACCGTTTATACCTAGCACTCCAGTGATGCTTGTTATGGTGTCGCCAAATAAATTGGGTATTGGGCTTTTCTCTACGCGCTGGAGGAAATTTCTTGAGCTATCAAATTTGAAGTCGAAATCATTAGAAAGGCAGATACCAAAATTTTCTAAATTCTTAAATTTTTTTACCCATATAAAACAAATCTGCATTAGGTCGTCCTTTTGATCTGGTATTACATGTATGACTTAGGTTGCGCGCTTTAAAAAATTCATGGCGCAATGCCACGTTTGAAGGGGATTTTACCTGACATATACCTGACCGGTGAAAGCGCTGCAACGTATATCCGGTCCATCGTCAGCTTGTTCGAAAAGCTCGGTGTCGTCGTGGAGCAGGTGAGGGAGACCATAATCTACACAGGATCGGATTTTCCCTCTTCTCTGTAGTCCATTTCCGAAACATACTCCCACCACCATACAGCCCATTGCAGCAGCCCTATCAGCCATCTAGTCTCGCCAAGTCGCTACCAAACCCGCGACACGGCTTTGACAGGCCGTTGCTGATAGAAGGATTGCACGTTGTCGCTTATGGCGGCTGTACGTGGGGCACCTCGTGTGCGCCGGGTTCCTTCATCCTCGGTCTGTCAACCCACGTACCGCTGCCACCATTCTGTTTGACAGCAGGATCTTGGCGGTTCAATCCCGATGAAGGAGTGTAACCATGCTAAAGATCGTTCCTGACCCACCGCTACACGACAAGTACACCACCCACACCCTCGAAGACCTCCTGGTCCAGATCTCCGAATACCTCGTCTGCGCCCTGACCGTCAGCCAGCAGACCGTCTTGCTGCACGCCAAACCCCCAGGCCAGGTTTTGACCCTCGCAGCCATGCACGAAATCGACAGCGCCCGCACCCTGGTGGAAGTGGCGCTGAGTCGCGTGCAATCCCGTCATTGACCTGGCGAGCCCGGGCTCACAATTGATGTTCACCGATCAGGCCCCGCGCCGTTCGCGGGGCCGCAGGAGGAGTGGTATGGATAAGGAATTGCAGACCCCGCGCATCAGGAAACTCGCAACCACTGGCGTCGGGCATTTTGGCGAGGCTGGAGAGGAGGGCGGTCAAGACCCGCTGTTCCGTGTTGTGGCGGGCCATTCGATGGACCATGCGGTTGAGCAGGCAACCGTGCTGATGTGTGCAGTGCACAAGATCAGTGATCTGGCCATGGCGGAGACGGATCATCTGCCTACGCTGCTGACGGCGGTGCATTACCTCAGTGGCATGGCCAAGGCGCTGGCCCAAGATGTGAATCATGGGTTGATGGTGGGACGGAGAGCTGAGTAGGAATGCGGTGGCCGCTTCGGGGCGCTCGGTACCCGTGTCGCCTTCGAATCCGATTCCGAGGAGCCGACTTCCATTCAAGTCGGAGATAGTGCCAGGGCCAACGCCCTTCAAAAGAGCATAGTAGGGGGCCACAGGCCCCGCGCCCACAAAAAACTAGATAAGCCGCAAGGACGCGTAGCTTTCAGCGGCGAAAGTTGCTGTCGAGTTTAGTTTCTGCAAGCACTAAATCTAGCCGGGCGGGGTGCATTTGAGCTCCCCCCCGTGTGGTTGAAGCCCGCTCTAGCGATTTTCTGCACGCATAGCCAGAATTGCCCTGACCTCCGAGGATTTGGCATTGCCAGCTAATCCAGGGTAGATCCTTGAATGACTGAGGCCCATAGCATCAAGATCAGCCATTGCAGAGCCAGTTTCATCAACTGGTACAAGGTATTTTCTTAGGGCAGATTCATTACCCTCACGCTGCGCGACGTAGTCTTCGATTGAACGAGCGTGGTTCTGCAGGTATGTAAATTTCCCGTGCTGGTTTCGGATGCGTTCGTTACCGAAACTTGGGACATTAACGATCGAACAACCTGAATCGTCATTCCAGATATAGTGTGTTGAGTCCAGTACCCAAATAGCCACATTGGACTCTATTCGATTACCGTGTCGGATGTGCCCGCTAAACGCAAAGAACGCAGCTACGTAGGGGCTTTCGCTCCAGTCCAGTAATCGAGTGGGCAACCCGTGATGCTGTCCTAAGCTCAGCATCATCATCCGGTCATTTCGGACGTTTGGAGGCAGGTCTTCCTGCTCACACTCACGTATGAATCCCTCCAGGATGCTGTTAGCCACAGCAACCTTATTGGCGGGTAGACCTTCGTTATCTGCATACCAGCGGTCAAATGTGGAAGCCAGTTTCCAGGACTCACCGCCTTGACCTCGAAAAAGAAATCGGCCCTTTTGGAAGCTGCTTGCTGGAAAAAGATCACTAATAATCCTGATCTTGAAGTCAGCCCAGCTTTCGCATTCCACGGTTGTGACGTTCATTTCGATCCTTGAAGTGTGCCTATCGGAGAGCTGAAGGTAGCGAAGTGACATCTCTCTGTCCATCCTGAGTGAAAGTGCGAGGCTTATGCCTATCCACCTCGGTTGTCGTCGCACGCGATTCCGTATGCAGCTTTCAATCGCGATCGCAAACAGGTTCAAAACGACATGGATGAGCGGGGTTACTGACGTTTCTGAACGTTAGGCGCGGCGCAAAATGCATTGAGTTACGCTGATGGAAGCAGGCCCCACCATCACGGTGAGGCCAGTTCAGGGGCTTAACGGGACTTCGGATACCAGTCGCTTTTACCTGGGCTGATTTCGCCCGGGCGGTATCCATACCTGGCCTTTAACTCCGGTAGGAGGTCTGCGTACAGATGGCTCAGGGTGTCCAGAATCATGGACACGTAGAGCTCGAACGATGGATGCCTGCGCCAGTACTCGCCAGAGATCGCATTGTTTAGGGAGCGATCGAACCACCCACGCAGCGCCAACAAGACACCTTCGATGCGGGCCTCCAGGCTTTCGTTTGAGAGCGCTTGCTTCCTACCCTCAGACTTCATTTTTTCACGCTGCAAGAAGTTGGCCGGGAAATAGCCTAGAGCTTCACCTGCTTCATGCAGCTTCTCGTGTACTTCACGGTGAGCATCGCGATCTTCTTTGAGATCAGCTGCAAAGGTAAAGTCACAGAATGTACATTTGCTCGCACCATTACGGTCAGGTGAGATGTGCACATGGAGCATGAGCCATTGGTCATACCTGCGAGCGGCTTCGTGGTAGTTCCTGACGCCCAGTACCTGGACTGCTGCGATGTCTTGGCGCTGACTTAACTTGAGCGTGGGGTGAGCTTGCTTGAGCTCTTTGGCGAGGCGTTTGACTTGCTTGATGTGGCTGTAGGCAATTTGCATTTTTCAGCTCTGCAAAGGGCTGGCCTGGTGTCCACTACGAGGCAACCTGATGATGGTCAGGTTCGGTGTTTCAACTGTCACGATAGTGCTAAAGCTTCGCTGGCGTGGACTGCCGGCACCTACCGAGTACCGTGGTGCGGAGACTACCACTCTTGGCTTTGGCTAGCAATTTGCGGGAGGCCGAGAGGTGGCCTGTTTGATGTTCGGGCGTCAACCAATAGCCCCAAACGGCTCAAGCGAAGACGAATGGCTGTTTTTGATACGTGGAAGTGATGGCTCAGATTGTCTGAAACCAGTCGGAAGCTTCGGTAATTCCCAGGCTGGTGGTCGAGGTAGAGGAGACCGTGTCCTCGGTTTTGGATGTTGTAGATCACTGCGAGTAACGCGAGTCGTTCGAGCAGCCTCATGGTTGGCATCAACAGGAACGAAGCAAATGCATTGGCCTGCCACTCCAGTCGCTCCACGTCGGTTCTAGGTATTCGGACGCTATCGTGCTTCTCCATATCGCTCGCATGCAGCTGCTCACGCTTCAGATATGCACCGTGACCCAGATAGTAATGGCCTAACTCGTGAGCCAAGGTGAACCGGGCGAGAGGCGCATCCTTGTTGTCTGTGAAGATCTGGATCTCCGGAGGGGCGAATGAGATACCGCCCAAGGCCGATCTCGATGGCCCGCTGAAGATCACCTCTAGCCCACTACTCGTGCGCTCATGGTCAATTATTTTTTCCAGATCGACATGACCGCTGGTGTAGCCAGTGCGCTGTAGCACCTCTGTTGCCCTTTGCTCAATCTGCTGTAAGGAGAGGAACGCGACCCTTTGCCTAGTCGCAGGTTGACGCTGAATTAGCTGCTGATAGCCCGCGGTATCCTTTCCAAGCTCAGAAAAAAGATTTTGGAAAACACCTGCCAATGAATTCGTATAACCCTGAGGAGTGGCGGCGTAGGTAGTGTAGATTGCAGGCTGGAACGAGGGAGCAATGAGTGCATTCAGGATTTCAGTGCTCCTGCGTTCAGATGCGCTCACAGCGCCCATGAGAAGGGAGCGCGAGAGTTCCCAGGTGAAATTTCCCTCATCGAGGTGACGAACTACCGCCATGCCTTTGTTCCTGGCGAAATTCAGGGCACTAGCCTGGAATGCGCTCGCGGTGACAAACATGCCTTTGGCATTATGGCCGGTGACCTGACCAATCTTGGAGCTGAACTCCTCGACGTCATTGATCGGTATGGTGCTGCCGTAGTTCTTGCACTCGACCAGCATGATCATCGAAGGGGTATCAAATCCTGGACGCGTCACCTCGATGGAGATATCGAACACAATGTAGTCCTCTCGCTCTCGAGAGAAGTACTTCGGTTTTCGTTGGATAGTGGTGAACTGAGGAGCGAAGAAGAGGTTACCGGCCTCAAGCTCACGGCTGAGGTACTCGAACACCTTCTGCTCAAAGAGATCGCCTTTGTGGTACGTGCTGAGTTTCGGGGTTTCTAGGGACGTCATTTGGCTCTGCAGGCCTACTCCAGCGCATTAGCTCAGGTACAATAGCGAAAAGCCATGACTCATCCAAGCGCTGCTTGGAGAGGGATGAGAGGGAAGGGCTCTGGCACAGGTCAGGTGGCCCGGATCCACGGGACGATGCGATGCCCCGCACCCGGAATCTGTGGGCGATGTGATGTTTGGCTATCGAACGCATCGTAAGAGAGGGAAAAGGTATTTCCAGCCGCACCTTAGCCAGCCTAGGATTTTCGCAACCACTCGACATCGTCCATAAGATGAGCTCGACATGCTCGATAGGCAAGCTCACAACCACCGGCGTCGGGCATTTCGGCGAAGCTGGAGAGGAGGGCGGTCAAGACCCGCTGTTCCGTGTTGTGGCGGGCCATTCGATAGACCATGCAGTTGAACAGGCAACTGTGCTGAGGCAAGCCGGCTCCCACCGACCGCGCCGCTCTCAAGCAGACATGCGCCGCTCACGGCGCCCGGTCCGTTCACGGTGTGAATGCAAATAGCTTTTTCCCCAGACAGAGTGAAGCATCGGACACCGCAGACTTCGTGATGGCTTTATGATTTCACTCCGGTTACGCTCATTCTCGGCAGAGAAGAGGTGCAGTGAGCCAGTGCCATTAGGGCTTTGCACGACAAATCGTTGTAGGGCGTTGCGATACCTACCTCGTGCTTCTTCAGTCTATGCATTCGACTCAAAACGAGGAAGGAACCCATGTCGTTTAGTGACTATCTGAAAGGCCCGGCTCACCGACAGCGTGCTGAAGCTCTAGAAGCACAACTTGCGGAGCTTCTGTTACAGCATTCGCAACTGCAAGAGCTCGTTACGAAAATTGGCGCCATGGATGTAGTGGATGTCCAGAAACAGATTGAACAAGAGCAAGCGAGGCTGGCAGTTGTACGCGAGGAAACCCAGCGTTCAGAGAGGGAGTTGGCTGCACTTGCACAGCGCTCCACTGATCTGCAGGGGCAGATACTCGTATGGGAAGAGACGTTGCTCCTCGAAAGCTTTGCCCTCTATGAGCCTAAGTTCAAGCTGACAACCAGCCAGGAGTACAAGGCTCGGTTGGATCATATTCGTGATCGTCAAAAAGTCCTGATCAAGAATGGGCAGGCAGCCACCGGCAACACGAACTGGACGGTGAACAACAGCCAAACCCAAGGTCGTAAGCTCGTAAACGACATGATCAAATTGGTGGTTCGTTCATTCAACAACGAAACCGATGCCTGCGTGTCTAACGTGAAGTTTGACAATGTCGAGCTAGGTGAAAAGCGAATCCTCAAATCCTTTGAAGCTTGCAATCGACTAGGCAAGATCATGAGCGTAGAGATATCTGGAATCTATCTCGATCTCAAGCTCGATGAACTGCACCTTGCTCATGAATTCCAAATCAAGAAGCAAGAGGAAAAGGAAGAGGCCAAACGCGCTCGTGAAGAACTTCGAGAGCAGCAGAAGCTCGAGCAGGAAATTCGCGCGGCCCGGGAGAAAATTGCCAAGGAGCGGAAACACTTCACGACCGCAATGCGTGACCTTCAGGCTCGCCTTGAGCAAGTGCAATCTGATGAGGAGCGCTCAGCGCTGCTGGTGAAGTTGGCCGAGGTTGAGGCAGGGCGAGCCGAGCTCGAAAGCGAAGAAAAGCTCATTGATTACCGTGAGCAGAATGCCAAAGCTGGGTATGTGTATGTGATCTCTAACCTGGGGGCATTCGGGGAAGGGATTTACAAGATCGGCATGACTCGCCGGCTAGAGCCTATGGATCGAGTTGATGAGCTGGGTGACGCGTCAGTACCGTTTTGGTTCGACGTGCATGCAATGGTTTTCTCGAACAACGCTCCAGCATTGGAAGCGAAACTCCACGAGCATTTCGCATCTGGCCGGCTTAACAAGGTCAACGGGCGGAAAGAGTTCTTCCGAGCTGAGATTGCAGAGATCGAGAGGATCATCCGGGAAAATTACGATGCTGTTGTCGAGGTAACCCATGAAGCGCCGGCGGAGCAGTATCGTGAAAGCCTTCGCATGGCCTTACCCAAGCCGGCAATCCAGCAATCAGAGCGCATAACTGCGCGAAGCTAATTCGTGACCTGGGAAGAGTTGTAGCACTCAGGCAGTTGTCAGATCGATATGTTCATCAACAGAGCACGACTGGTGCAGAAGGTACGCACGAAAGGACGCTGTGCAGTTGTCGAGATGGCGCCGGCAGCTCGAGCGTGATCTGGCAGACGCAAACCACAGGTGATCGACCCAGAAGGTCACCTTCCACAATACGCGATTTAACATAATATACATTATGCGTATATTCGCATTGAGCACCACGCCCAGTGGGAGGCCAGATCTCAGCCTCCATCAAAGCCCTGATGCCAATCCAGCTCACTGGAACGTCAGTTCTTCCGGTACCCTATACCGACCACCGTCATAATCCAGATCGAACGTCTTCGTCGACGTACTGCTCTCGATTTCCTGACAGTCATCCTCGCCTTTGAGCACGCTCCGACTCCCAGTCGATATCTCGGTCACCCGCAGCCTGTTGAAGCCATCCTTGCCAGGTTTGCCAATCGCTAGCGTGCGTTTTGTCTCGCCGAACTCACCGGCGCAGGAACCATCCCATTCACCGTTGCCCTTGCTTACAACCAGGCCTCCCATGACCCGGCGCAACTGCGAGCCGTCGTTCACGTAGAGACTCAGTGTCTCGCTGCTGAACGGATTGACCCGCGACGAGCCTGTATGACGAATGCGCACGCCAAATGCCCGCTGCCCAGGCGCAACCTGATAACGCGCCGTGTCCAGCGTCAGGCCTGAAAACTGCACCGCGTCGGAGACGATCGCTGCCTCCTGGTAACTGCGAGCAATGATCTTGCCGCTGACAGCTTCGGCCACCAGGACATCCAGGCCATAATCGCCTTGCCCGTACTCATCGACGTTCATCATCACGGGCAAGGCTGCCAGGACCTGGCTGGCGTCTGCAGGATTGACCTTGCAGACCGCAAACTCGCTGGCGAGCTTCAAGGTTGGATGCAGGTGGTGGGCCCAGGTTTGCAGGTGCTGCGTGCAGTCGCCCCAGGCGATCATGGGGGCAAACAACAGCGGTAAGACGGTGAATCCACGCATGAAGGTGTCTCATTCCTTTGAAGGTTTTGCCAGGGTATGCGAGCTGGGCGAAAACTTCACATGATTGATGGGTAAAGGTGCCCTGCCCGTTTTTTTGATGATCATTAATTATAACTCAACTAAATATTCATTTAGTTGAGTTATATATGAAGACGCCAGACAACGTCATGCTCATCCCCTCACCTATCGGCTCTTGCAGATTCCGTCGAGGTCATGACCAGCAATGTGTCAAGACACGGGGAACGAGAACTTCCAGGCAAAGGACATTCTCCGTTCGTCGCTTGTCATGGAAAGCCAGGGCAGGTCCGGCTAACGTCTGATTGCTGGCTTATTGCCACCCGTCATGTAGAACCTCGGTAAAAATATCTGTGAAACACCGTGAACACATTGAAGTGTTCATTTCAGTTTGGTTGCTCTTCACCCAGGGAAGGAAAAATGACCAAGCTCTCGAGTCGATCACGTCACGCAACGGGCTTGGCAATGTCTGCCGCCAGCGTGCCACCCTCACCCATCGCAGCCGCTTGCCTCCACGTTTCATCCGACATTATCGGCTCGCAACTGATCAACGCGCCGCCGTTCGGCGAAGTGCGCTTCTAAGTCCATTACTCGTTCATCACAACGCAAGCAACGATGCTGACTGACCGTCGGCAGGTGACGTGTTGCCCCGGAGACATCGCGCTGTATTCGTACCCGCTCGTCCCTGGCTGCAAATTACCCAGACAGGGTTTCACTTCCCATGGAATCAAGGAAGCCATCATGAACATCCAAGTCGCAACAACCGCCAATAGCAGCCAGTCCAGTGATTTCTCCGGCATCCCGGTACAGATCACCAACCAGCTCAAGGTTCCCATCGACATCTACGATGTGTTCAACCCCGCCGCCAGCGGCCTGAGCGCGCCTTATGTCTACACCAAGCTCGGCACCATCGCCGCGGGCGCGACCGGGACCGTGACGACCATTCGACAGGTCGCGCAACTGGAGGCGATGTACACCGGTCCGATCGATGAACTGCAAAGCTGGTACTACTACCAGTTCCCGCTCAAATTCATGTCCGGCACTCAGTTCACTTTCGGCAATCCCCCGCCACTGAGCTACACCGTGGGCGAGAGCGACCGGCAGTCGATGATCCAGTCGTTTCTGTTCCACAAGTACGCAATGGCCAACCCTGATTCAGCACTGACCAAGAACCTCAACATCGCGTTGAAAAGTGGCGATGCTAACGCGATTAATACCTTTTTCGCCGGCACCCTGAACTTCAAGAACTGCACCTTGAGTTCATGGAACGCCGTCATGACCTGGCTTTCCATGTTCACCTCAGGCTGGCAAGGCCCCTACTACCTGTACGAAGCCGCGCCAAACCCATTGCCGCAGGGCTATGTACCGGCGCTTGTGGGAACGCTCAACATCGCCTCAAGTACCAGCAGCAACGCGGCAACGCTGACCCTGTGCACCCAGGACAGTAGCGGCAACCTGCAGCCACTTAGCCCGAAACAGACCTCCAGTGCGGTAATGGCCGGTGACGGTACGCTGACCGACCAGAACCCCGGCCAGGATGTGAGCCTGTCGCTGACGCCAGTGTGGATGAATGTGATCCAGACCACCATGGTCGACAACACCCCAACCACGAGCTACATCGCTGGCCCTACGCTTACCGGTACTGTAGCCGGCAGAAAGGTGGTTTCGACGCAGACCCTGATCCCTCTGCCAAGCAAGAGCGCAGGACAAAAACCGGCGGCAGGCTCCTCCAGCCAGACCTTCGGCACCATCTGCCAGGTGGTGGGCCTGATCGTGGGTCTGGTCATGCTGTACGAGATCGCCGAGAAACGCCTGAAAGGCCAGCAGAGCCAGGAAGAGCAAGCCAAGTCCGATGCCAAGAGCGAGTCGGACTACCAGGATAAGGTGCAAGAAATCGAGAAGACCACGGCCAGCGACAATGCCGAGACCTTCAATGATAGCGCCGAGATCATCAGCCAGGACAGCGCGGGAGTGGCTGATGGCTATGCACAAACTTCGCAGGTCCAGCAGAAGGATGTGCTCACCCAGACCATCGAGAACGAAACTCAGACGTTCAACGAAGAGATTAATCAACAGCTGGAAGACGGCATGACGCCGACGCAGGACTTCGAAAACGCCTACTCGAGTGCGCAGCAGTCATTCGAGACGGCACAGCAGCAGATCGAACAGGGCAACCTCACGGATGCCAGCGCAACCATGGCAAAAGCGTCCACCTCGATGCAGGCCACCATCGAGCAGAGCGCTCAGCAAATGCAGAAGTCGGAGGTCGATGCGCTGCAGCAATCATCCGATGCCATTGAAGAAGCCACCCGCCAGGCCGACGCTCTCAACGAGGCCCAGGACCAGTACGAAGAAAACATGAACAACGAGGAAAACGACTCGGGTTTCAACGAAGAAGACACCACGCCAGAAACCGAAGAAATCCCCGACGCTCTCTGACCCGTATACCGCAACCGCCTGAGCGGTTGCGGCCTGTTCCCCCAAACGCAAAAGGATACGCGTATGATCATTTCCTGGTTCACCCAGCCCACTGACGCCAATGCCTCCTACTACCAGTACGACAGCGTCACTCAGCAGTTCTCCCGCATTCGCCTGGAACTTGGTCGCACCAGCATGAGCGGCAACAACGGCACTTTCGCCACCTACAAATCGCAACGCACGTTCGGTTTCTCCGACCAGCGCTACTCCACCCAGAACCCCGCTGATCACTGGAGCGTCAACGAGGACGGTAAGCTCTGCTACGACAAGACCGTACTGCGTGGCGTCCCTCCCCAAGTCGGCGATAAGGTTTACGACAGCAGCAATACCAATGAATTCGTCCATCGGGGCAACCCGGTCACCGACACGCCGGAACTGCCGGAAGGTATTTTGCCCAAACACTTGGCGCTGCTTGCCAACGAGGCGATGGTACAAAAAGCCCAAATCGATCTGACGCTCGGCACAGCCACGCAGGAAGCGCTGATCGAGGCCATCCAGAACAAGGTCTGCGGCATTCTCAAGGTCGATAATTTCGAGCAGGTCACCGATGACCTGATCCTGGGGAAACTGACTTCACAGATCGCTCAGATCGGTCAATCCGCAGGCAAGCAACAAGCGCAGACCTTGAACGAGGCTTTGGCCAAGAGTGCGCAGGTCAACGAGTGGATCGCCTCGCAGATGAATGACGGCCTGCTGACTCCCACAACGGAGTTCGAGAACGCCTTCGAGCAACTGCAACAAGCGGTCATCGATGCGCAGAGCGCCACCGGCCAGGCCAATCTGCAACAGGCACTGACTGAGATCAGTACAGCCCAGCAGCGGGTGGAGACGCTGATCGGCACCCTCGACGCCGAACAACATGCCGCTGCCGTGCAAGAGTTGAAAAACGCCTCGCAAGCGTTGGCCGAAGCCCAGACAAGTGCCAGCGAATGGCAAGAGATCAATGCCGAGTACGAACCGCTTGCCGAAGCCGAAAGTATCGAAGCGTACGAGCAGGAAATCGGTATAGAGGTCGAAGCCGCCGTTTGAGCACTGCTTCGATCAGGCCCGCCGCCTGAACGGCGGTGGGCACACCAGCCCCTGTTTCGCGGAGATCGTCCATGGCCAGTTACCCGCAGATCACCATCGACAACAAGCTCGCCGGACCGGTCTCGGTCTACGATGCGTTTGTCGACAACACCAATGACACGAGCCTCGCCAACTATTTTGGCACCCTGACCAGCCTAGGCAGTGTGGGCGCGGCAAACGTTACTGCCTTTACGCCGATCCACGGTCCCATTTCCACCTACATCCTCTATGACAGCCAGAACACGCCGGTCAAGCGTGTGTTCACCCTGGGCACGGCCCCGCAGACCTTCGAGGTGAACCAGGCGGACCTCGATGTCATCGCCACCACGCAGAACTTCGTAAAACTGATGCAGGACAGCCCAACCCACCCGCTCGTGCAGCAATTCAACGTGTTGATCAAAGGTGGCAAGAGCAGCGCCCAGGACGTCGATGCCTTCTTCAGGAACAGCGCCGACTATAGCACCTGCTCCTACATCTCCTACATGCTGGTGATGGTTGCCCTGGCGCGCACCCCGGCCACACGCAACCTGCCTCCCGACCAACAGCGCTACAGCTTGTCGACGCTGCTTCAATACATGGGCATCGATTGGCCTTCTGGCCTGCCGGATATCATCCTCTCGAAGTTCTTTTGCTCGCAGGCCAACCAGCGCATTCAGCTCGGTGGCCAGCTCACGCTCAGTGACATTACGTTTGACAGCGGCGTGCTAGACCATGTGTTGGCCATCCTGCCTTCGCCAACCCTCCGTTTCACCGTGGTTGTCGACCTGGAGCCCGGTCTTGCCGTGGGCAGCACGCAACTGCAGTGCCTGTTCGATAACCTGTCCATTCCGATTGGGGGCAGCAGCACGATCGAACTGGACAAACCCACGGTAATGCTGTCGCTCCTCCCCCTGTTCAAGTTCGTGGTATTCGAGATCAAGGCCATTATGCCGTTCTCGCTGTTCAACAGCCCGACCTTCAACGCAATCGCCGCGATGACTATCGACAACGTCGAGGCGGAAATCGGCGTGACTCTAGATGGCAACGACCATACCCTACTCACACCGCCAGGTATAAAGGGGCTGCATTTCGATCAGTTCGGCGTCGGCATGGGGCTGTTCTTCGAGCCGCCTGGCTTTGCGCTGGGTGTCCAGGGCAAGTTCCATATCGGTGAAGGCAACCAGGTGGTGCAGCTTGATGACGACACCTTCGCGGTGGTGTGCGCATTGCAGGGTGAGGTGCCCAATCCGTTGTATCTTGCCTTCTACGTGCCACAGTTGAGCCTCATGCAGGTCATCACCCTGTTCACCGACCAGGCCTGCAACATCGATGTACCGGTCCAGTTCAGCGACCTGTCATTGCATTGGGCGGAAAACCCGATGGAGCCTGTCACCCTGCCGGATGGCAGCCTCGCGCCGATGGGGTACGGGTTCAGCGCCGCGATGGATCTGTTTGGGCTCGGCTTCTACGCCGACCTGTCGATAGACCTGAATAACGGCGTGCAAGGCAAGGCCGAACTTGCACCCTTCTCCTTTGGCCCGGTGTTTTCCCTCAGCGGCGATGGCAGCGGCGTTAGCATCAAGGTCGATGCCAGCGGTAACCCGATTGCCAACAATACCATTCCAAGGTCAGCAGCAGCCAAACAGGCTATCGACCAGGCGACCAGTAAGCAATTGGTAGCGCCCGGTGGCGCACAGTTGCAGATCAGCACGTCGAACTCGCCCTACTTCAAGCTCGATGCCCGCCTCGCGTTTCTCGGTTTCCATGACAGTATCGACGCCACCATCGACAAGAACGGCATCCGTTTCTCACTCGACTACGGCGCCATCATTTCCGGCACGATGGCCTGCGTGTTAAAGGACTTCCACAACTTCAGCGGCCAGTTCGCCTACGGCCCCAACTTCGACATTCCACTGCCGACGATTGCCGGCCTGAGCCTGGGCCATATCAACCTGACCGCGCAGATCGACACTACACTGGGGCTGTCCACCTCCACCAGCAACCTGGTGTTCAGCGCTGCGGGTGGTTTCGACTTCGAGGGGCTCACCTGCACCATCGGCCCATTCGACCTTGACATCGACATCAGCGGGCTCAGTGACGTACTCGCGGCAATCGAGCACTGGGTACTGAACAATGTACAGCAGCTGTTCGCCGGCCTGCTTGGCGATGCCGGCAGATGGGCGCAGGCGGTCTACAGCAATGCGATCCTGCCTGCCGTTCAAGGCGCCGAGTACGTAGTCAATGTGCTGAAGAATGCTTTCGGCAAGACGCTTGATGAAATCGGTTACTTGCTAAGAGGGTCGACGTACGCGCTGGATGAAGTTGCGAATGCTCTGAGGAGCACCTTCGGTGCCGCAGCCAGCGATGTCGCGGGCGCACTGACTACAGCGTACCAGGCGACCGACCAGGAGGTGGCCAAGGCCCTGCAGGCGGCCGGCTATGCTGCCGATCAGATCGCCAGTGCGCTCAAATCGGTCTTCGACCTCACGGGTAACGCGGCTGCAACCGTGCTCAATGGCCTGGGTTATGGCGCCGACCAGGTCGCCAGCGCGCTGTCCACGGCCTATGGCGCTTCTTCCCAGGCCGTGGCCTCCGCGCTGCGCGGGGTCGGCTACGGGGCCGAGGCGACCGCCCGTGCCTTGAGCGACGTCTTCAACCTTGCGCCCGATGCGGTCAATACCGTTCTGCAGGGCGCGGGCTATGCGGCGAGCGAAGTGGAGAGTGCCTTCAACACAATAGGAGGAGCGTTCGCCAGCTTTGCGCAAAGCACGTGGGATACCGTGACACATTACGCCGACCCATCGAACTGGTAGGGGAACAGGTTATGTTGATGAGCAATAGCGATGCCTTGAATTCGTTTGTCCGGAAACTCCAGGACCCGGCGTTCTTCGCCAAGGTCGGCCCCAGTTTCGCCTTGCTCGCCCCCGGCGACTGGCACGGGCTGCTGCGCTGGAGCGAAGCACTGGGCTACAGTTTCACGTTGGCGGAACTCCATGCATTGTGCTTGGACAACCCACAAATCCTAGAGCCGTTGGCAGGCTCGGAGCACTTGCGCAACTGGAGCCAGGTCAGCCTCACGCAGCTCGCCAAAGGTCTGTAATGGCGTCGCCGCACATGCCTCGACTACAGTTGCTGGGGCAGCACCTCGCTGCCCTGCCAGGTCTGCGCCTGGAATGTTCGTGGCGGCTGCTGGACGGTCGCCTGCAAACCCGCCCCAAGCCCATGTTCTGGCTCGGGGCGGCCCACCGTCACAGCCGCGTCGACTTCGACCGGCTGCACGGTCTACTGTCAGCCCTGGAGTGCCCGTCGGCTTGGCTCGAACTGCACCGACAGTACTCGGTCACTTCACGCTATCAAGGTGTCGCGGTCGACCTTGACGCTCGGCACAATCGCGGCACGCTATTCATGCACTACCGCGATGAAACCGGCGAGCGTCGCCTTGGCCTTGCCTGGGATGGCGACAACTTGCAGCGCAGCGAATACTGCAGTGCGCGCCTGAGCCAGTCGGGCGAGCATCACCGTTTGCTACATCAGGTGCATGCCGTTCATCGCGACCTTCTAGCAGCGCTGCTGCGCGATACGCGGTTGCTCGACCAGGGCGGCTATTGGGTACAGCACCGTCAGGGGCAAGCTATCGAAATCTACTTGACCTACCCTTGGCATCCATCGTCAGGTCAACTCTGGCAGCCGTTTGACACCCGATTGCTGGCACGACTACCTGACGGTTGGCAACGCCACCAGGAAGTACTCATTCGCCATATCGGCTTCAGTTGCCAGTCCGTCGCCGAGCCGACGTTGACCTTCTATACACCGCTACCACGCCCTGACGTCTGGCCAAGCAGCCAAGCGATGCTGGAGCGTGGACTCTACACGCCAACGCAGGCGGACGCCGCTGGGGCCAACGGTCACTGCCCATTGACGGCTATCAAGGAAGACAGCTCCGGTCGATAGCCGCGCGACCGTAGCGCCAGAAGTTCGATCCGCTACACCGTTGCCTCGCATCATAGAAAAATCTGCAGCGACGGCGAAAAACACCCAGCAATCTATGCTCACCAGACCTACCTCATGGAGCCGTTCGAAATGGACATTCGCCAGAAAACCATCGGGTTCGGTCTGGTCAGCATCCTCGCCGCGCTGTTGCTCGGCGGTAGCGGCCTGCTCGCCGAGCATGACCAGAACCAGGCACTCAAGCGCAGCGAGGACAGCATGGCCGCCCTGCGCAATCACATGGAAGGCGACATGATGCACGACGCACTGCGTGCCGACGTGCTCGCCGCCCTGCTGGTCAAGCCGGACGACGTTGATACCGCCAACCAGGTGCTGGCCGACCTCGACGAGCACGCCAAGTGGTTCCGCAGTGTCGTGCAGAGCAATCTCGAGCTGCCCCTGGACACCGATCTGCACCAGGCGATCAGCGACCTGGGCCCGTTGCTGGAGCAGTACATCGCCAGCGCCACCTCGATCATCCAGCTGGCGTTGAAGTCGCCCGAGCAGGCACAGGCGCAGTTGCCGGCCTTCGTCGCGGCGTTCAAGGAGCTGGAGCAGCGCAACAGCACCCTCAGCGACCTGATCGCCGGCAACGCCGACAAGAGCCGCGAGCAGAGCACCGCCACCCTGCACCAGGGCATCGCCGTGCTGGTCGGCGGGATGATCCTGGCCACCCTGGTCCTGGCGCTGTGCACCGTCCTGCTGCTGCGCTCGATCCTGCGCCCCCTGAGCCGGACCATGGCGGTGGCCGAGCGCATCGCCCAGGGCGACCTGACTACTCAGATCCAGGTCCATGACCGCGACGAGACCGGGCACCTGCTGCGCTCGCTGGCCGACATGCGCGACAGCCTGGGCAACATGATCAAGGCGATCCACGAAGAAAACCTGCTGCTGCGCGAGGTAGCCGATGAACTGGGCCAGGCCTCCAGCAGCCTGGTGGAACGCACCAGCCAGCAGTCCGACAGCGCCGTGAGCATGGCCTCGGCTACCGAGCAGATGATCGCCAACCTGGCGCAGATCGCCGAACATGCCCGGGATGCGCAGTCCATTTCCGGTCAGTCCGAGCGCCTGGCCAGCGACGGTGGCGAAGTCATCCTCAGCGTAGTCGGCGGCATGCAGGGGATCGACGAGGCGGTCAATCGCTCCTCCGAAACCATCACTGTGCTGGGGCAAAGCTCCGAGGAAATCTACTCGATCATCCAGGTGATCAATACCATCGCTGAGCAGACCAACCTGCTGGCCCTCAACGCGGCCATCGAGGCGGCTCGCGCCGGCGACGCCGGACGCGGCTTCGCCGTGGTGGCCGACGAGGTGCGCGGCCTGGCCGGGCGCACGGCGCAGTCGACCCGGGAAATCGCCGACATGATCGAGCGCATCCGCCACAGCACTGGCAATGCCGTGGACAGCATGCAGACTGGCGTCACCCGGGTACGCGCCGGGGTGGAGCTGGCCACCCAGGCCGGGGCGTCGATCCAGCAGATTCGTGAAGGGGCGCGCCGCGCCGCCTCGGTGGTCGAGGAGATCTCGCAGACCATCGGCGAGCAGACCAAGGCCAGCCAGGAGGTGGCGCAGCAGGTCGAGCTGATTGCCCGCATGTCCAGGGACAGTACCGACACCACGCGGCAACTGGCCTCGGCGGCGCAGCGGTTGGGGGAGATTGCCCAGGGTATGCAGGCGAGTGTGTCGCGGTTTCGGGTGTGAGGGGGCTGCGGGGTGTCCGACAAGAGAGTTGCAGCGCTCTTGAGATCGAGCGCCACCCGCGCGGCGCATCGCGACACAAGGCCGCTCCTACATCTGTTTCGGGCCAGTCAATCCTGTGCCATTACCGGGTCCGTCTTGTTGGTATGACGCGGTTTCAGCGTGGGCACCACTGGCGCCTCACCTGTCTCAAGGCAAGCGCCAAGGCGGGCAACCATAGCCTGACAGGTTCGGCACGTTGCAAAAAATGTAGGAGCGGGCTTGTCCCGCGATGCGCCGCGCGGGCGGCGCTCGATCTTGTAGGCGCTGCAAGACTATCGCCAAGCACTTGGTGACCACACGCCTGGCACCGGCTATGCCGGTGATCGCGGGCCAAGCCCGCTCCCACGCTGATGATGCTTGTCAACTTCGAACCCTGTACGAGCGGTTATGCGTCACCGTGCGGCGCTGGTAATGGTGTGTCCGTGCCGAGGCTATCAACCCAGGCCTGAACGGCCTGATGATCAATCACACAGTCAGTATCAACATCCGCCAGTGCTTCCAATGTTAACCGCATGTGTTCTTTTTCATTGGCCAAGATTGAGCAGGCTTTGATACGAGTCACCATGATCGGATCTCCTCAGTAGTCGGGCTGAAACTGACCGCCCGCTCATGAACACCTTCACCAGTGCTCCATTTTGCAAGGCCGTTCAGCAGTTTGATGCAAAAGTAGCAAATGGTCATCCAGCGTCCATGGGCTGCAGAGCCTGGCACCGGCTGCGTGGTGATCGCGGTGCAAGTCGCACCGCCCCTCCCACGTAGCCAGCGCTGGTCTGGCTAGAAATCCACCGAGGTAGAGAACAACAACGACCGCGGCGTCCCCAGCCCGCCGGACAGGCCACTGCCATCGCCGCCGTTCCACGAACCGATCCAGTAAGCCTTGTTGGCCACGTTCTGCACGGTGGCGCGGAAAGTCACCGGTTTGTCCGAAATCTTCAGGCTGTAGCGGGCGCCCAGGTCGAAGATCGTGTAGGACGGCAGCGACAGGTTGTTGGCATCGGTGGCGTAGCGCCGGCCGGCATAGTTGGCGTTGCCGGTCAGGGTCAGGCCGGGAAGCGCGCGCAAGTCGTACTCGACGCCGAGCTTGGCCAGCACCTTGGGCACGCCGGTGGCCTGGTTGCCTTCGTTCTCCTTGCGTATCGATTTCGTCAGCTCGGCCTTGGTGTAGGACGCACCGCCCAGCAGGCGCAGGCCCGGCTCGAGCTCGCCGAAGAACGACCATTCCAGGCCACGGTTGCGCTGCTCGCCGTACACGCCGTAGATCTGCGTGGCCGGGTCGGTATAGGCGCTTGGCTTCTTCACCTGGTAGACACTGACCGTGTGGGCGAAGGTGCCCAGGTCGAGCTTGGCGCCCAGCTCGTACTGCTTGGTCTGGTACGGCGCCATGATCGCGCCCGCGTTTCGCGCGTTGTCCGGCGCGATGCCGCCCTGGCTCAGGCCTTCGATGTAGTTGCCGTACAGCGACAGCTCGTCGGTGACCTTGACCAGCAGGGCCGTGGCCGGCGATACACGGCTTTCATCGTAGGCCTTGGAGGTGCGCTGGTGGTTGCCGTCGTAGTTCGACGCTCGCACGTTCTGGTGGCGTGCACCCACGGTCCACTGCACCTTGTCATCGAGGAACGACATCGTGTCGAGCAAGGCTTCGCTGCTCAGCCGGGCGCGCATGCGCGAGGTGACGTTGCCGTACTCGCCGATCTCCGGGCGCGGGCCGTAGTCCAGGTTGTAGTAGTTGGTGAGGATGCGCGTCGGCAGGCGCTTGTCCTTGAAGCTGTTCTCGGAGTCGTAGCGGGTGGCCGCCAGCGACCAGGCATGGTCCACGGGCCCGGTGGCGAAACGCCCGCGCAGGCCGACTTCGCCAGACTTCTGCTCGCCGTCGCGGGCCGAGCGGATCGGTGTGGCGGCGATGTCGCCGGCATCATTGAGCAGCATGCCGCTGGTCATCAGCGCGTTGTAGCCCCCTTCCCTATGGCCCCAGCCGGCAAAGGCGGTGAGCGAGTCGTTGAGGTCGTACTCGCCGCGCAGCACCACGGTGTCGGTGTCGTTGACGGTGTAGCCCCACTCCGGAGCCAGCGAGTGATCGCCCTTCTTGGCCTTGGGCAGGTGGGTCACCCCGGGGCTGATCGAAGAGATGCCGAAATAGTTGACCCCGTCCATGCGCTCGCGCTGGTGGTAGTAGTCCAGCGACGCCCTCGCCCGCTCGCCGCGCCAGTCCAGGGCCAGCGACGACAACTGCATGCGGTGCTGCTGGTCGTCCACCGGGGTGTCGCCGTCGCGGTAGACGCCGTTGAAGCGCACGCCGAACTGCTTCTGGTCGCCGAAGCGGCGGCCGATATCGGCATGCATGCCGGCCAGGCCATCGGACTCGTAGGAGGCGGTCAGCCGGGCCAGGGGCTCGTCGCCGGCTCGCTTGGGCACGATATTGATGCTGCCGCCGACGCTGCCGTCAGGCGGCATGCCGTTGAGCAGCGCCGACGGGCCCTTGAGCACCTCGATGCGCTCGGCCAGCTCGGTGGAGCCGCGCATGTTCGGCGCCATGCTCGACAGGCCGTTGAAGGTGATGTCGTTGCCGGTGCTGTAGAGGCCACGAATGAAGAAGGTTTCGAAGATGCCGCGCTTGCTCGGCACGTAGACCGACGGATCGGTGGCGCCGATCACCGAGCCGATGTCCTGGGCCTGGCGGTTCTCGATGTATTCCTTGGTGTAGCTGATGGCGTTGAACGGGGTTTCGCTGAAGTCCTTGTTGCCCATCAGGCCGAGCCGGCTGCCTGAGCCGACCTGGCCACCGGCATATTCCGCTGGCGGAGCGCCGAGGGAGTCACGTGTGTCCTGTACCAGGGTTTCCGGCAGGGTCAGGCCCTCTTCCTTCACATCGGGGGTCTGTTGCTGCGCCGAGGAGGTGGGGCGTGGCGGTTGCGCGAAGGCATTGCCGGCAAGGGTGGCCATGCCCAGCAGCAGGGTTATGTGCAAGGCCCTGCGGGGCAGGTTTGGGGCCTTGGGGTATTGCAGTGGCGACATGAGGGGGTCCTTTGGGACGGAATGGTAATGTTTCTCATTAGTCATTCCGTACGAGGCGGTGAATCCCTCAACAGAAATCACAGTCATTTGGCCACTATCCGTGTAGGAGCGGCCTTGTGCCGCGAAAGGGCTGCGCAGCGGCCCCAGGATTTCAGCGTTGACGCAAAGATCGCCGGGGCCGCTTTGCGGCCCTTTCGCGGCACAAGGCCGCTCCTACAGGGAGTGTGTCAAATGGCAGGATCAGCCCTGATACCCCTTCACCACTTCGTCCGCTACCCGCTCCAGGCAGGTCACGCTGGCCGTGCACAGGTACCAGGTCTGCGGGTCGACGAACACCACATGGCCGTTTTTCCACGCCTTGGTCTGGCGCAGCAGCGGGTTGTCCAGGGTCTCGCGGTCCAGCGCGGCCCGGCGCTCCATCACCGCCGTACGGTCGATCACGTAGAGGATGTCCGGGTCGGCCTGGTGAATGAACTCGTTGGAGATCGGCTGCCCGTGCAGGCCGGCCTGCATGTCGTCGCTGGCCGGCTTGACCCCGAGGGTGTCGAAGATGAAGCCATAGCGTGAGCGCACACCGTAGGCGGTGAACGCGCCGTTGTTGTGCAGCACCACCAGCGCCTTTTCCGGGCGCCCGTCGGTCACCTGGCGTACCTGGGCCACCTTGGCGTCGATGCGCGCGGCGGTTTCCCGGGCCCGTTCTTCCTTGCCGAGGATCCGCCCGACGGTCAGCAAGTGCTGCTTGGCGGTCTCGATGACGTTGCCCTGGCGGTTGTCCATATCGATGTCGTAGTGCACCGTCGGGGCGATCTGGCTCAGTTCCTGGTAGCTCTGCGCCTGCAACGGCGAAATCAGGATCAGGTCGGGCTTGAGCGCATGCAGGCGTTCGAGGTTGGGCTGGATGGTGGTGCCGACATCGGCCACCTGCGGGTCGTCGCGGTACTTGACCAGGAAGCCCGCCACATAGTCCTTGGCGATGCCGACCACCGGCGCGCCGAGCTGGTCGAGGGTGTCCAGTTCGCTCATGTCGAAGGCCACCACGCGCTGCGGCTGGTGTTCGACCAGCGTGGTGCCCAGGGCGTGCTCGACCTTCACCGGGGCGTAGTCGGCGCTGGCGGCGCGCTCCTGGGCCGGCGGGGCCTGGTCGCAGCCGGGAAGCGCGGCCGCCACGGCGGCGGCCAGCAGTATCTTGCAGATTCCGTTCATACCAGCTCTCTCGATAGTGATGGGTTGAAGTAGTTGCAGACAAAACCGTGCGCGCTGGGCAGGATCTCGAAGGCCAGGCCGAACAGCGCGCGCAGGTTGGCCTGGGTGACCACCTCGGCGACCGTCCCGTGGCTGTGCACGGCGCCGCCCTTCATGGCGACGATGTGGTCGGAATAGTTGGCGGCGAAGTTGATGTCGTGCACCACCAGGATCACCGTGCGCCCCTGCTCGTCGCAGAGCCTGCGGATCGCCTGCATGATCTGCACCGCGTGCTTCATGTCGAGGTTGTTCAGCGGCTCGTCGAGCAGCAGCAGGTCGGTGCGCTGGGCGATGGTCATGGCCAGGAACGCCATCTGTCGCTGGCCGCCGCTGAGCTCGTCGAGGTAAGCCCCGCGCAGGGGTTGCAGCCCCAGGAAATCCAGCGACTCGTCGATCACATGCCGGTCGTCGGCGGTCAGCAGGCCGCGGCTGTACGGGAAGCGGCCGAAGGCGACCAACTCCTCGACGGTGAGGCGCAGGTTGAAGTCCAGCACCTGGCGCAGGGTGGCCACGCGGCGGGCGTAGTCGGCGATGGCGATGCGACCGATGTCCTGGCCGTCGAGCAGGATCCGCCCGCGATTGGCCGGCAGCAGCCGGGCGATGCACATCAGCAGGGTGCTCTTGCCGGCGCCGTTGGGGCCGATCAGCGAAGTGACCTGGCCTGCGGGAAACGCCAGGCTCACATCGTCGAGCACGGTCTTCTCGCCGTAGGCCTTGTGCAGGTGTTCAAGGGTGATCATGGGGTGCCTCGGGTGCGGACCATCAGCGCGAGGAAGTACGCGCCGCACACCAGGTTGACGAGGATGCTCACGCTGGTCCGGTAGTTGAACAGGTGCTCGACCAGCAGTTGGGCGAGCAGGAACATGCCGATGGCCACGGCGCAGGCCAGTGGCAGGGTCACCTGGTGCCGGGCGCTGCGCGCCAGGGCGTAGGCGATGTTGGCGACAAACACCCCCATGAACGCGGTCGGCCCCACCAGGCTGGTGGACACCGCCACCAGCACGGCGATCAGCGCCATCTGCAGGCGCAGGCAGCGGCCATGGTCCAGGCCCAGGGCGATGGCCTGGTCGCGCCCCAGCGCCAGTACGTCGAGCACCCGCGTGCCGCGCGCCACCAGCAGCGCCACCGCCGCCACCAGCAGGCCCGAGTACAGCACCTGGGCCGGCTGGGCGCGGTTGAAGCTGGTGTAGCCCAGGCTCTGCAGGATGGAGAATTCCCCCGGACTGGTCTTGAGCTGGATGAACTGGGTGAAGGTGCCCAGCACCATGGTCAGCACCAGGCCCAGCAGCAACAGGCGGTAGACATCACCCCGCCCCTCGCGCAGCAGCCAGCGTTGCAGCAGCCACGAGTAACCGAGCATCAGCGCGATCGACAGCAGCGCGTTGCCCTGGGCGCCCAGCAGCGCCACGCTGGCGGTGCCCAGCCACAGCACCAGCAGGGCCTGGAACAACAGGTAGATGCCTTCGTAGCCCATGATCGCCGGGGTCAGCACGCGGTTGCCGGCCAGGGTCTGGAAGATCACCGAGGACAAGGCGATGCACACCCCGGCCACGACGATCGCGCCCAGGCGCACCAGGCGCTTGGGGATCACGTAGCTGAAGTCCATGCCCGAGCCCAGCAGCAGGAACGCCAGCGCCAGGGCCGGCAACAACAACCAGGCGACGCGGCGCATCATTTGCACTTCCACAGGATCAGCAACAGGAACAGCACGCCGCCGACACTGCCGGCGGTCAGGCCAATGGGTACTTCGTAGGGGTGGATCAGCAGCCGGCCGAGGATGTCGCAGGCCAGCAGCAGCGCCGCGCCGCACATGGCGACGATGGGCAGGGTGCGCTTGAGGTTCTCGCCGTAGCGCAGCGCCACCAGGTTAGGCACCACCAGGCCGACGAAGGGAATCGCGCCCACGGTGATCACCGTGGCCGACACGGTCACCGCCACCAGCACCAGGCCGAGGATGGCGGTGGCCGCGTAGTTGAGCCCGAGGCTGGTGGCCATGCCCTCGCCCATGCCGAGCACGGTGAAGCGCTGGGCGTACAGGTAGGTGAGCACGACAATCGGCAGGATCAGGTAGATGATCTCGTAGTTGCCCTCGATCACCCGCGAGAAGTCGCCCAGCAGCCAGCCCTGCATGCTCTGCAGGATGTTGTGGCGATAGGCGTAGAACTCGGCGATGGCGCTTAGCAGGCTGCCGTACATCAGGCCGATCACCGGCACCAGCACCAGGTTGGTGAAGCGGATGCGGCGGATGATCGCCACATACACCAGGCTCGCCAGCAGGCAGAACACCAGGGCGAACAGCATGCGCCCGCTGGCCCCGGCCCCGGGCAGCACGGTCAGGGCCACCAGGATGCCCAGTTTGGCCGCGTCGAGTCCGCCGCAGGTGGCCGGCTCGACGAAGCGGTTGCGCACGATCTGCTGCAGGATCACCCCGCAGATCGACAGGCCGACACCGGTCAGCACCAGCGCCGCCAGGCGTGGCAAGCGGCTGGCGGTGAGGGTCAGCCAGGCATCGTCGCTGGCCGACCACAAGGCCGACCAGGACATCTGGCTGGCCCCGACCATCAATGAAACGCCACACAGCAGCAACAACAGCGTTGGCAGCAGCACCCGACTCAAGCGGTCACTCCATCACCCGCCGCCTCGCCGATACGCCAGCCCTTGGCGGCCCGGCGCTGCTCAAGGAAGTGCGCGTACAGCCCACCTTCGGCAGCCAGCTGGGCATGGGCACCCTGCTCGCGGATGCGCCCTTGGTCCAGCACCACGATCTGGTCGGCCATGGCCACCGTCGACAGCTGGTGGGCGATGACGATCAGCGTGCGCTTGCCGCGCAGCCGGGCCAGTGCCTCGGCGATGGCCGCCTGGTTCTCGGCATCCAGCGCCGCGGTGGCCTCGTCGATCAGCAGGATCGGCGCGTCCTTGATCAAGGCACGGGCAATCGAAATGCGCTGGCGCTCGCCGCCGGACAGCCGCGCCCCGCCCTCGCCCACCGGCGTGTGCAAGCCTTCGGGAAGGCGCTCGAGGATCTCCTGCACCCCGGCCAGCCGCGCTGCCTCCAGTACCTCGGCCTCGCTGGCGTCGGGTTTGCCGAGGCGGATGTTGTCGGCGATGCTGCCCTGGAACAGGTAGGCGTCCTGGAAGATCTGGCTGATCTGCCCGGCCAGCTGTTCGGCGGACATCTGCCGCACATCCACCCCGCCGACCTTGACCCGGCCCTGGGTGACATCGAAGAACCGGGCGATCAGGCGCACCAGGGTGGTCTTGCCCGACCCCGACGCGCCGACCAGTGCGGTCATGCTGCCGGGCGCGATGTCCAGGCTGACTTCGCGCAGCACCTCGGGTTGGTCATCGCCGTAGCGGAAACCGACCTGTTCCAGTTGCACCGAACCGTCGGCCGGCGCCTGCGGCGCAGCGGGTTCGGGCAGCGGTTCGACGGCCAGCAGCTCGGCCACCGCCTGCAACTGGCCACGGGTGCCACGCAGTACCTCGCTGTAGCCGGCCACGTCCAGCAGCGGATCGATGAAGCGGGTCGCCAGCACCAGCGCGACCAGGGTAGCGATCACCGTCGCGCTGTCGAAGGCAGCGCCGGCCTGCTCGCCGAGCCACAGCGTGGCGACCACCAGCAAGGCGGCGAAGCTGGCCTGCACCGCCCAGACATTGAGCACCGACGACAGCGCCGAGAGCTGGATCAGCTTGCGCGCGGCCTGCTGTTGCTGGGCCACGGCCTGCTCCAGGAAGCGCGTGCCGCCCTGCTCGCCATTGAAGGCGCGCAGCACCGACTGCGCCTGGGCGAACTCGACCATGCGCTGGCTGGTCTGCGCGGTGTCGCGCTGGTAGCGCTGGTCGGCACGCTGGCCCAGGCGCATGGTCGCCAGCATCACCAGGGCCAGCAGCGGCAGGCTGACCAGGGCCACCAGGCCCAGGCGCAGGTCGACCAGCAACAGCGCGACGAGGATCACCAGCGGCGTCACCACCCCGGTGAACAGCGGCGTGAACACGTGGGCTGGCAGCTGGGCAATCTCCATCATGCCCTGGGTGGTGACATGGCTAAGGCGCGCGGTATTGGCGGCGCTGAACCAACCCACCGGCAGCGTGCCGACATGCTCGCCCAGGCGCTGGCGGCCGCCGCGCAGCACCGCGATGCCCACGGCGATGCCGGCCTTCTCCACCCGCCGGCGCAGGTACCAGCACACCACCACGCCCAGGGCCAGCAGCGCCAGCCACTGGCCGGCGGCTTCCAGCTGGTTGCCCAGCAGGTGGCGCAGGATCGGCACCAGGGTGACGATGGTCAGCCCGCACAGCACGCCATACACCAGCGCCAGGCGCAGGTAGCGGCGCAGGAACACGGCGTCGGCGCCGAGCAGTCGAACGAAAATCCCCAGCATGATCAGTGCTCCTCCACCTGCGCGGTCGCCCGCGCTTTCACATAACCCCCGGCAGCCCACAAGCGGGCGTACAGGCCACGTCGGGCCAGCAGTTCGTCGTGATTGCCGCGCTCGGCGACCGTGCCCTGGTCCAGCACCAGGATCTGGTCGGCATGCATCACCGTGTCCAGGCGGTGGGCGATCACCAGCAGCGTGCGGCCCTGGGCGAAGCGCGACAGCGCCTGTTGCAGCTTGACTTCGTTCTCGGCGTCGGCCGCCGCGGTGGCTTCGTCGAGCACCAGCACCGGCGGGTCGAGCAGCACGGCGCGAGCGATGCTCAGCCGTTGCAGCTCGCCGCCGGAGAACTGCACGTCCTCGCCGATCACCGCGTCGTAGCCGCGCGGCTGGGCGAGGATGCGCTCGTGGATATTGGCGATCCGTGCCGCCGCCTCGATCTGCTCCTGGCTCGCCGAAGGCCGGCCCAGGGCGATGTTCTCGCGCACACTGGCATGGATCAGGCGCACGTCCTGCAGGACGAAACCGATGCGTCGGTACAGCTGGGCGCTGTCGATCTGGCGCAGGTCGACGCCGCCCAGGGTGATGCGCCCGGCGCTGGGGTCGAAGAAACGCAGCAGCAGGCGCGCCAGGGTCGACTTGCCGGCCCCCGAGGCGCCGACCACCGCGGTCACCGTGCCGGGCTCGAGGGTGAACGACACCTCGCTCAGCACCGGATTGCGCGGGTCATAGTGATAGCCCAGGCCCTGCACTTCGATCCGAGCATTGGCCGGCAGCTTGCCGGCGGCGCCCTGGTCGTCGGTCTCCAGCACCGGTGTGCGCAGCAGCGCCTGCACGCGCTGGGCGGCGCCGGTGGCGTTGTTCAGGTCGTGGGTGATGTAGGCCAGCAACAGCAACGGTGCGCAGATGCCCGGCGCCACCAGGGCGAACGGCAGCACCTGAACCGGGGTGATCCAACCCAGGCCGACGAACAGGGTGCCGAACGCCAGCACCACGCCGAGCACCGACACCGGGGCGATCATTGCGTTGGCGTTGGCCATGGCGCTGACCAGCGGCCGGGTGAAGTCAGTGAAGGCCGCGGCGAAGGCGTCCACCGCCTCGCGGTAGCTGCCATGGGCCTTGCGCTGGCCACCAAAGGCCTTGACCACCGGGATGCCGTTGACGAACTCGACCACCGCCTGGTTGATCCGCCCCATGCCGGCGCCGAAGGCCTGCATGTTGCGGGCGCTGGCCTGGTGGGCGCGGGCGAAGAACAGGAAGAACAGCGGGAACGGCAGCATCGACACGATCGCCATGCGCCAGTCCATGGCGAACAGGTAGACGATCGAGGCCAGCACCGCCCCGGCGCTGCGTCCGAGAGTGGTATAGAAGTGCGCGGTGAGGCTGTGCAGGATGCCGATGTCGTCCTGCATGGCCTGCTTGACCTCGCCCGAGGCGCGGCTGGTGAACCAGCCCAGCGGCACCCGCGCCAGGCGGCGGATGATCGCCAGGCGCAGCGTGCCGGTGATGTGGTTGTCGGCCAGGTGCGCCACCAGGTCGCCCAGCGAGATCAGCGCCATGCCGGCAAACAGGCAACCCAGCCCCACGGCGATGACCGGCCAGGCCTGGTCGAGGCCCTGCCCGCCGGCGAAGGCCAGCCGGGCGACTTCGGCGATCGCCGCCAGGGGCGCCAGGGTCAGCATGGCGCCCAGGGCGGCAAGCAGCCCGGCGACGATCAATCGGCCGCGTATCGGCGCAAGCACTGCGGCGACCGGCCCACGGGCGGACGATTCCGCCACCCCTTGTTCAACACTCATGAATGCTCCTTTTCAGCACGAGGGGCGGGCCGGGCCGTCCCAGGGGCGCCCTGCCCGCGTGTCCTTCTCAACCTGTATTCCGCACGAGGCGGTCAAACCCGCAAGAAAATCTGCGCACGCTCAGGCGCCGCCCAGCCGGTAGCGCCTGCAGGTGCGCAGGCCGGCGGCGATGTATTTTTCCACCGAGGACACCGAAACCCGCAGCTCGGCGGCGATGGCGCGATGGGCCATGCCGTCGAGGCGGCACAGCAACAGGGCCTGGCGCGCCTTGGGCGAGTGCCGCTGCAGGGCGCTGTCGATTGCCCCCAGGGCCTCGACCACCAACGCCCGCGCCTCCTCCGACGGCACCCGTGGCTCGGGCAGCAGGCCATGGTCTTCGAGGTAGCGGTTTTCGCGCTGGCGACGGCGGTACAGGTCAATGACCTTGCCGTTGGCGATCTGCGTGAGGTGGCAGCGCGACTGCTCGGCGCTGGGCACCTGGCCCTTGTTCATCAGGTGCAGGTAAATGTCGTGGGCCAGGTCCGCCGCGTCCACCGAGTTGCCCAACTTGCGCCGCAGCAGGTCGCACAGCCAGCCGTGATGATCCTGATACAGCTGGTGCAGCTGCTGACGAAGCGCGAACGTTCCGTTGTCCACGGTACCTCTCCCTGAGCGTGGTGCATTCCAGACGGCTTGCTTTGACGTGCGCCAATCTAGATGATAATTATTTGCATCTTTCACACCATAACGAATCCCCGGGATTCACGCAATGCACCCCGGTGGTGCAACCCCTCTGCGCGGCCACTCACCGCGATCCATGGATGGCAGTGAGGCCGACGCGGGCCTTGAACGATCGAACAGCAGGAAGCTAGCTATGTTGGAACGCAACACCACCCCACCCTCGCCCCAGGTCCTTGACGAACACGAGGAACTCGCCTGGTTCGCCCAGCAGCAGCAACCCGAGCGGTTGCACCGGCAACTGGGTGCCTGGCGCCTTGGCCCCCGGGCCGACCTGTCGCTGCTGGCCCTGGCCGTGCAGGCGGTGGTCGAATCCACGCCGGGCCTGAACAGCCGCTACCACTTCAGCGACGACGGCGACCTGTACAAGACCCAGGAACCCGGCTGGTACCCGTGCCTGCGTATCGAACGGGGCGCGGCCGAGGGCATGGACGCCCTGCTGCGGGCGCGCCAGGCGGCGCCCTGGGATTCCACCAGGCAGCCGCCGTTCGAGGCCCTGCTGCTGGCCAGCGAACAGCAGGCCGCGCTCGGCCTGCTCTGCCATGCGGTGCTGCGCCAGTCGCCACAAGCCTTGCTCGAACGCATCCGCGCCGAATACGACGCCCAGGCCTGCGACCAGCCACTGCTGCTCGAACCGCTGTCGCAGGCGCCCTCGACGGACATCGCGCAACGCATCCTCGACGCGTTCCGCCAGGCGCTGGCGGAGCCTGGCATGACCCTGCACGACGACTTCTTCGACATGGGCGGCCACTCGCTGCTGGCCACGCGGATCATCGGCCGCCTGCAGGGCGAGCACGGTATCGAACTGCGCTTCAGCGACTTCTTCGCCTCGCCCAGCGCGTCGGCGCTGGCCAACCGCGCCAAGCTGAGCCAAGGGCAAGCCGACCAGGTCAGCCAACTGGCCGAGGAAATCCAGCAAGCGCCGATGGCCCTGGCCCAGGCATCGTTGTGGCGCGCCTGCGCGGCCTTCGACTACGGCACCATCTTCAACCTGCCCTTTGCCCTGGACTTCCACGACCCGGTGGACGAAGTGCTGCTGCAACAGGCCTTCACTGACCTGCTGGAACGCCACGCCAGCCTGCGCACCACCTACCATGGCGAAGGCGACAGCGCCTGCCAGCGCATCGTGCCGTTGGCCGAACTGGGCCGCTACAAGTGGTTCTGGAGCAGCGCCGAGAGCACCGGGGCAAGCCTTGCCAGCGAGGCCAAGCACCGCTTCGACCTGGCCCGCGAGCTGCCGCTGAGGCTGCGTCTGCTGCGTGACCCGCACAGCGGCCACCAGGTGCTGTCGTTCCTGGTCCATCACATGGCCATCGACGAGTGGTCGCTGAACGTGATCATGGCCGAACTGGCCGAGGCTTACCTGGCCCGCGCCCAGGACCGGGCGCCGCAATGGCCGACGGCAGCGCGTACCTTCCACGAATTCGCCCTCGCCCAGAGAGCCCAGGGCCCGAACCTGCGCCACCTGGCGTACTGGACCGAGCTGCTGCGCGACGCCACCCGTGGCCTTGCCCTGCCCGCCTGCGCCGACGCCCCGAGCGTTCCCGCCGAACAAGCCACCACACGCGCACGCTGGCTGGAACTGCGCCCCGCACCCGGCGTGCTGGAGCAACTCGGCGCCAGTGCCCGGCAGCACCAATCATCGCTGTTCAGCGTGATCTACACCGCCATCGCCCTGTCGCTGCACAAGCTCGGCAACCTCTCGGACCTGGTGATCGGGACCTCGGCCTCGGGGCGTACGGATCCGGCGTTCTTCGACACCGTCGGCTACTTCACCACCATGGTCGCCCACCGCGTGCAGTTCGCCCCGGAGCAGTCGCTGGGCGAGCTGCTGGGTGAAGTGACGCGGATGATCAACGACTCGATGGCCTATGCCGACGTGCCCATGGAGACCATCCAGCAGGCACTGGGCATGACGCCCGCCGAGGGCCTGATGTTCGATGTGTACGTGCAGATCCACGCCAACAACGCCCTCAATGGCGCCCTGCACACGCCCGAGGGCCAGGCGATCCGCTACAAGCAGATCGACCCGGACAAGAGCGAGTCGATGTTCGGCCTGCAGTTCGAGATCATGGAGGATGTGTTCGACGGCCAGCGCTCGCTGCGACTGGTGGTCACCTACCGCAGTGATCGCTACAGCGCTGTCCAGGTCGAGCGCCTGTGCGCGATGATTTCGGCGGCGTTCGGGGTATTTGCCGAGGTGGATGCCGGCCGGCGGGCGCTGGGCGACGTGGTGTTGTAGCACCCCGGGGGCGCTTTGCGCCCCTTTCGCGGCGCAAGGCCGCTCCTACAGAGAGAGGTACGCGTTCCCCTGTAGGAGCGGCCTTGTGCCGCGAAAGGGCTGCGAAGCAGCCCCATGGCTCAGTCCTGCGGCAACCCGTAGAGCTGGAACGACGACCGCTGCGGCACCCGGTACTGCGCCCGGCCCAGCAACTGGTTGAGGATCACCGCATTGCGCACCGGCCCCAGACCCAGGTCCGGCGAGCCGACGCCATGCTGGAAGATCTCCGCGTTCTGCACGAACACCCGGCCACTGCCGCCATCGCAACGCTGTGCGGTGAAATCCTCACCGACGATGCAGTCACCGTGCGCGTCGGTGGCCAGCACCGTGCCCTTGAGCTGCTCGAACCACTGCGGCCAGGCATGGGCATAGCCGGTCGCCGCGACAATCGCATCGGTTTCCAGCGTCGCCCGCTGGTCCAGTTGGCGGTGGCGGAAGGTCATGCGCAGGCCCGCCGAGGCCAGGTCCTCCACAGTCTCTACGTCGCAGTTGGACAACAACGTCAGCCCCGGCTCGCGCCCGCCGATGGAACGCTCGTAGATCAGGTCGTAGATTGCGCCGATGGTGGAGAAACTGATGCCCTTGTACAGCAGGCCCTGCTCCGCGACGATCTCGCGGCGCTTGTCGCGGTCCAGGGTGTGGAAGTAGTTCATGTAGGCCGGGGTGAAGCACTCCTGGCCAAGCTTGGAGTACTCCATGGGATGGAAGCCCCCCGACCGAGTAATCCAGTGGATCGACGCCCCCGCCTCCACCTGCTGCGGCGTCAACGCATTGAACAGGGCCAGCACGCACTCCGCCGCGCTCTGCCCGGAGCCGACCACCACCACGCGCCGGCACTGCTCCAGTTCGGCCTGGCGCTTGCCGAACTCCGCCGAGTGCAGCACCGGTGCCTGGCTGCGTGCGCGCGCCCAGGCCGGCAGCCACGGCCGGGTACCGAGGCCGATGGCCAGGTCGCGGCTGCTGTAGCGCCGCTCCAGGCCCGATACCGACACGCTGTCGATGACGAAGCGCTCGCTGCCGCTATCGTAGCGCACCCCGGTGACTTCCTCGCCGAAGTGGCAGGCCGGCAGCTGGCGCGCGGCCCAGCGGCAATAGTGATCGTATTCGCGCCGGGGCACCTGGAAGTGGTCGTAGTAGTAGAACTGGAACAACCGGTCGTGCTGGTGCAGGTAGTTGAGGTAGCTCAACGGGTGGCAAGGGTCGGCCAGGGTCACCAGGTCGGCGAGGAACGGCACCTGCAAGGTGGTACCCGGCAGCAGCAGGCCCTCGTGCCAGCGAAATTCCGCCTTGCGCTCGAGGAACGCGCAGCGCAGCTCCGGGTGGCGCGACAGCAGCGCGGCCAGGCCCAGGTTGAACGGTCCGACGCCGATGCCGGCGATGTCTACGGTTGCTATGTCCATATGCTCGATGATTTCCCAAAAACTACGGATGGCGCCCTGGGTGCGACCCAGGGCGGTTGATTCAGGCAGGCGTGGCGGCGAGCAGGCGCTCGACGTCTTCGACCGTGCGGCACGCCAGCAACTGTGCGGGCGACAAGCACACCGCAAAGGCCTCGCCCAGGTGTGCCGCCAGGGGCTTGAGGTGCTGCGGGCGCAGGCCCATGGCGAGGAAGTCCAAGGCCGGCTGCGTGGCACCGAGCACCTGCTGGTAGATCGCCAGCACCTGGGCGCAACGCTGCGGGTCACTGGGCGTCGCTGCCGGCGCCTGCTCGGTTACGCCTTCCAGCAACGCGCGGGCGCGGCGGCGGTCCGGCTTGCCGTTGGCCGTCAACGGCAACTCGGCCACCTCGACGAAGCGCGTGGGCACGTGGGACTGCGCCAGCAGCGCCCGGGCATGCTCGCGTAGCGCCACGGCGCCGGGCGGCGCGCCGTTGCGCCGCACATAGAGCGCGCCGATGCAGGCCTCGCCCTGTTGCGTGTCGCCATAGTCCACCACCAGCACCTGCTGCACCGCCGGGTGGCGGATCAGCTCGATCTCGATGTCCGGCAGCGACACGCGCACGCCGCGCACCTTTACATAGCCATTGACCCGGCTGTCGAACAGCAGCACGCCGTCCTCGCGATAGCGGCCACGGTCGCCGGTACGGAAAGCCCGTACCGGCGCGCCGTGCTCGTCGAGCACGCTGACGAAGTCGTTCTGCACCAGTTCGCCGTCCTCCAGGTAGCCCAGGGCCAGGCCCACGCCGCTGGTGTGAATACGCCCGGCGACGCCCTGCGGGCAATGCTCGCCATGCTCGTCCAGCAGCCAGTAGCGGTTGCCCGGCAGTGGTCGGCCATAGGGCACCCTGGCGCGGTCCTGGTCGCCGATCTCGTGCCAGATGCTCCAGATGGTGGTCTCGGTCGGCCCGCCAAGGGACACCAGCCGTGCCGCCGGCAACTGCTCGCGCAGCTCGGCGATCACCGCCGGCTTGATGTAGTCGCCGCCCTGGGCCAGCAGACGCAGGCTGTTCAGTCCGTCGCCCTGGCGGCAGGCCAGGAGCATTTCGAGGATGGCCGGCACCGAGCACCAGAGGCTCACGCCATGCTGCCTGACCAGCTGGTTCCAGCGCAGCGCGTCCTTCTCCTCGCCGGGCTCGGGCAACACCAGCGCCGCCCCGGCGCAGAGGCTGCCGAGCACGTCGAACACCGACATGTCGTGGTGCAGCGGGGTCACCGAGATGAACACGTCATTGCGGCTGACCTGCCACTGCGCCAGGGTGCTGCCGATGACGTTGGCCGTGGCGCGGTTGTTCAGCACCACGCACTTGGGCTTGCCGGTGGTACCGGAGGTGTAGAGGTAGTAGGCCGGCGCGCTGCTGGCCGACAAGGCCGCCAGGCCAGTCAGGTCCAGCGTTGCCGGTGGACTCGCCAGCAGTGGACCGACTGCGTCGACCACCAGCGCCGGCAGGCAGTTGTCCAGCAGGTAGCGCAGGCGCTCCTCGGGCGCCGCCGCGTCGATCGGCACCCAGACCAGCCCGCTCAGGGCGCAGGCCAGGGTCGTCATGGTGTGCTCGGGGCCACGTGGCAGGCAGATGGCGACCACCTGGCCGGGGCGCAACCCGCGAGCCTGGAATGCCCCGGCGATGCGATTCACGCCCTGCCCCAGTTCGGCATAGCTGATACGCCGTTCGCCGTGCAGCAAGGCAATGCGCCCATTGTCCGGGCCGAACAGGTTGTGGGCGATGCGCCCGAGGAAGTCGACAGGTTCGGCCTGTTCCTCACTACTGTTCAAGCGATAGTGACCAAGGTCGATGAACTGCCGTGCATGAATTTCGAAGGCAGCCTGCCCGGCCAACTGCTCCACCGCCTGGCCAAGGGCCGCGAGCAACTGTACGACCCAGCGGCCATCGACCGCTTCGCGGGCATAGTCGATCTCGAACGCCAGGCCTCCCTCGGCGGTGTTGCAGAAGCGGATGTCCATGGCCACCTGGGGCGTCTGGGTCAGGCCCGTGCGCAAGGTCATCGGGCCATCGACCGCGCCCACCGGCCAGGACAGGCCATTGGTCAACACCACCGGCAGTGCCGGGCCCGGGCCGTTGCTGTCGTACAGCAGGCGGGCCAGGTCCACGCCGGAGAACGCCAGGTGCTGCAGCCCCTCCAGCACATCGGCCTGCAGGCGCTTGGCGCGCTCGGCGAGCGTGGGCAGGCGGTGTTGCCAGTCGAGGGCGATGAAGCTGGAACGGTTGGCGAACGCGCCGTCCTGGGGCGGCGCCACCGGCACCGCCACGCACAGGCTGCCCTCGTCGAGCCAGTGGCCGAGCACTTCCAGTACCACGGCCATGATCGTCGAGTTCTTGAACAGCCCCTCGCGCGCACCGGCGCGGCTCAGCGCCTTGAACGCCGGGGCCGGGATCACCTGACGCTGGCGTGCGTACCGGGCCACGCCGACCTTGTCCAGAGCGCAGCGCCACGGTAGCCGTGGCGCGCCATCAACCTCTGCCAGCTTTGACTTCCAATACTCGGCATCGGCTTTGCGCACCTCGCTTTGGTCGTTAACAGCCGCCGTCGGCTCGCTGGCGGTCAGCGGCTGGCAGTGCCCGTCGAACAGTTCGACCATCAGGGTAGCGATGGAGCGTCCATCGAGGATCAGCGCATCGAAGCGCACGAACACCACCAGCTCGCCCTGCGGCAGCTGGAAGGCGGTAACATTCCAGGGCCGCCCGGCAAGGTCGGACAGCGCATGGGCGTAGACCTCACGACGAACGTCGAGCTGTGCCTGGGCCTGCTCGGCCGTCAAGGCGTGCAGGTCGATCACCTCCAGGTTGACCTGCACCTGGTCGCTTACCGACTGGGTCAGCGCCTGGGCGTCGATGCGGGTGCGCAGGCTGTCGTGGCGGCGCACCATGTCCGTAAGGCGGCTGCGCAGCAGCGCCAGGTCCATGCGCCCGCGATACTCGCGAAACTCCTGCATGGCCACGCCGCCCAGCGGCAGATGCTCGCCACGCCCCAGCAGGTAGGCCTGCTGCAGGGCGTTCAAAGGGCGATCCCGGCTGGCCTCGATCGCCAATGGCTGGTGCAGAGCGCCGGAGTCGGCGGCCACCGCCACGGCCAAGGCGATGAAGCGCTCGAACAGCGTCTGGACCCAATCCGCCGGCAGTGCGTCCAGGCGCACATCCCAGTTGACCAGCAGGCCGCCATCGACCTGGGCCACCTGCGCGTCCAGTGCCACCTGCGGACCTTGGGAGATCACCCAGTCCATCGGCCCGAACACCCGGCCCACGCGCTCGGAGAACAGCTCGCCACCGGGCAGGTCCAGCCCTGCGGTGAACACCACCGGGGCCAGTTGCGGCGTGCCGTGATGGCGCGACAGGTCGCGCATCAGGTCCACGCCCGGATAGGCGCTGTGCGCCAGGCGCTCGACCAATTGCCGGTGCAGGTCCTGGCACAGCGCGGCAAGGCTGGTGACGCCGGTGAAGTCGACATCGACCAGCACCAGGTTGGCGAACTCGCCGACGATCCGTTGCACCGGCTCCAGCACCGGCTCGCGCCAGAACACCGGCACGTTCAGGCGCAGGCGGCGGTCCCCGGTGTGTTCGCCCAAGGCGCTGGCGAACAGCCCGAGCAGCAACGCCGACGAAGTGATCCGCTGCGCCCGCGCCGCCTGCTGCAAGGCGCGGTACTGGGCAGGTTCGAGCCGGGCGGCAAGGCGCTCGCTGCGCGCCGGTCCTGGCGGGAGCAAGGGTAATGAGGGCGCCGGGGCGATATGCGCCAGGCGTGCTCGCCACCAGCCGCGGTCACGGCTGCGGGCGGCGCGCAGGTCGGCATCGGCACGCACCTGGTCCAGCCAGTCGAAGTAGCTCGGCGTGGTCGGCAGCACGGTTCCAGGGGTGTCGTACAGCCGGGCCAGGTCTTCCATCAGTACCCGGAAGCTCGACGGGTCCACCGCGATCATGTCGGTGTCCACATGCAGCCGGCTGGCATTGCCCGGCAGCAGGCTGAGGCCAAAGCGTGCGCCCTGGCCGGCATTCAGGTCCAGGCGCTGGTGGCTCCACTGGCGACGTTTCTCCAACAGGCGCCGCTCCACGGCCGGCCCGTCCAGGTGGCTGAAATCCTCCAGCTCGAGCTGGGCGCACAGCGCCTCGTCGATGCTCTGCCGCCCCTGCCCGTCGATGCGCAGCCTGAGCATCGAATGCGCCCGGTACAGCCCCTCAAGTGCGCCCGTCAGGCGCGCCACATCGATGGCCTGGCCATCGAACTCGGCATACAGGTGAGCGCTGACGCCACCCAGTGCCGCATGTGCATCCCGCCCGATCCAACAGGCGGCCTGCATCGAAGTTAACTCTCTCATCGCTTACCCGCGTGGTTGACAAATCCATGTGTTTCGCGTCCTCATATTTACTAACGAGAATGATTATATTTCAAGGTTTTCTTTCTCACCCATCGCCAAGGAGGCTACCCATGAAGACAGGCACCCTGCGTTTGCAAGACAGGGACACCGTGCCGCTCAGCCAAGAGGACTCGAGCTTTTCATTCACATCCGGCGACCGCGAACTGAGCGTCAGCGGTCTGCGCGAGCGTATCGACACCCCGGCGCAAGGAAGCCATCTGGCCGGCGGCGCACTGCGGCGCAGCATCGACCAGGCCTTCGAACGCGCCCGCCAGGCGGGGCAGGACAACCCGATCGTGGTCGGCGCCATCCCTTTCGACACCACCCAGGCTTGCAGCCTGTACGTCCCCCAGGCCTATGCCTGGCAGGCGCGCACCGCGGCTCCCGCCCAGGCCGGCGCACTGCCGGCGTTGCTCAGCCAGGCCAACATCCCCGACGAACACGGCTTCAAGCGCGCCGTGCGCCACGCCATCGTCAACTTCCAGCACAGCGATGTGCGCAAGGCCGTGCTCTCGGTGCAGCGTGAACTGCACTTTGCCGCACCCGTGGACCCGGCACAGGTGCAGGCCAACCTGAAAGCACTGAACCGCGAGGGCTACCACTTCCGCGTGCCCCTGGCCGATGGCGCCACCCTGCTGGGTGTGAGCCCGGAGCTGCTGGTGCACAAGCAAGGCACGGCGTTCGTCAGCAATCCTCTGGCCGGCTCCGTGCGGCGCATGGCCGACCCCGAGGCCGACCGCAGCAATGCGCAATGGCTGGCGGCGTCGGAGAAGGACCACTACGAGCACCGCCTGGTCACCGAGGACATCGCCCAGCGCGTCGGCGAACTGTGCAGCCGCCTGCAGGTCCCCGAGCGACCGTCGCTGATCAGCACCGCCGCGCTGTGGCACCTGTCCACCCGCATCGAGGGCGAACTGGCCACGGCCGATATCGACGCCCTGCAACTGGCCTGCCGCCTGCACCCGACCCCCGCCGTGTGCGGCTATCCCACCGAGCGGGCTCGCCAGTTGATCCGCTTCGTCGAGCCCTTCGAGCGCGGCCTGTTCACCGGCATGGTCGGTTGGTGCGACGCCCAGGGCAACGGCGAGTGGGTGGTGACCATCCGCTGCGGCACCTTCAACGGCCAGCGCGTGCGCCTGTTCGCCGGCGCCGGCATCGTCGAGGCCTCCAGCCCCGACACCGAATGGAACGAAGTACAGACCAAGCTCGGCACCATGCTGCGAGCCTGCGGCCTGGACCATTGACCTCAATCCC
Organism: Pseudomonas sp. DVZ6; assembly: GCF_024259445.1. Lineage (NCBI taxonomy): Bacteria > Pseudomonadati > Pseudomonadota > Gammaproteobacteria > Pseudomonadales > Pseudomonadaceae > Pseudomonas > Pseudomonas sp. DVZ6. The sequence continues at coordinate 95,897 of NZ_JANCLM010000002.1, read as the reverse complement.
GTTTTCCGAGATTCCCATGACTATCGAATTCACCCCCTGGCCCGCGGACCGGGCGCAGCGCTATCGCGCCGCCGGCTACTGGAACGACCAGCCGCTCAGCCAGTTGCTGATCGAGCGCGCCGCCGCGCAGCCACAAGCACCGGCGATCCTCTGCGGCGAGCGCCGCATCAGCTACGGCGAACTGGACCGGCGCGCCTCCAACCTGGCCTCGCGCCTGGCCGCCCACGGCCTGGGCCAGGGCGATACGGCGCTGGTGCAGCTGCCCAACGTCGCCGAGTTCTACATCGTGCTGTTCGCCCTGTTCAAGGCCGGCATCGCCCCGGTCAACGCGCTCTACAGCCACCGCCAGCACGAGCTGGGCGCCTTTGCCCGGCAGATCCACCCCGCCCTGCTGATCGCCTCGGCCGAGCACGAGGTGTTCCGCAACGACGCGTTCCTCGACGACCTGGCCAAGGAAGGCCTGCGCCCGAAGCTGACGCTGATGCTCGATGCCCTCGACGACTGGAGCGCCAGCGCCGATGTGCGCGGCACCCACTACGCGCCCAGCCCAGCCGGCGCAGTGGCGCTGTTCCAGCTGTCCGGCGGCAGCACCGGCACTCCCAAGCTGATTCCGCGCACCCACAACGACTACGCCTACAGCGTGCGCGCCAGCGCGCAGATCTGCGCCCTGGACAGCGCCACGCGCTTTCTCTGCGCCCTGCCCGCGGCGCACAACTACACCCTCAGTTCCCCCGGTGGCCTGGGCGTGCTGCACGCCGGCGGCTGCATCGTCATGGCGACCAACCCGGAGCCGCTCAACTGCTTCGCCCTGATCGAGCGCCATGCCGTGACCATGGCCGCCCTGGTGCCCAGCGCCGTGGCCCTGTGGCTGCAGGCCGCCCCCGGGCACGCCGCCAAGCTGCGCAGCCTGCGCCTGCTGCAGGTCGGCGGCGCCAGTTTCGCCGAGGCCCTGGCCCGGCAGGTCCCCGAGGTGCTGGGCTGCAGGCTGCAACAGGTGTTCGGCATGGCCGAGGGCCTGGTCAACTACACCCGCCTGGATGACAGCGACGAGCAGGTGTTCACCACCCAGGGCCGGCCGATAAGCGAGCTGGACGAAGTGCGCATCCTCGACGAACAGGGCCAGCCGGTCGCCGACGGCGAGCCGGGCATGCTCGCCACCCGCGGCCCCTACACCTTCTGCGGCTACTATAAAAGCCCCGAGCACAACGCCCAGGTGTTCGACCAGGACGGCTTCTACCACTCCGGCGACATCGTCCAGCGCAGCGCCGACGGCAACCTGCGGGTGGTTGGCCGGGTCAAGGACCAGATCAACCGCGGCGGCGAAAAGGTCGCTTCGGAAGAGATCGAGAACCTGATCGTCATGCACCCGGACGTGACCCACGCCGCCCTGGTGGCGCTGCCCGACGACCTGCTCGGCGAAAAGAGCTGCGCCTTCATCGTCTCGCGCAATCCGCAGCTCAAGCCGATTGCCCTGCGCCGTCACCTGATGGGCCTGGGCATCGCCGAGTACAAGCTCCCGGACCGGATCCGGCTGATCGACGCCATGCCGCTGACCGCAGTGGGCAAGATCGACAAGAAGCAACTGCGCGCGCTGCTCGCCGTCGCCCCGACCGCCTGACCGTCCAAGGACCCGACATGACCATTCCAACCATCCACGACTATGCCATGCCACAGCGGGCCAGCTACCCGGCCAACAAGACCCAGTGGCAGCCCGACCCGGCCCGCGCCGTGCTGCTGATCCACGACATGCAGCGCTACTTCCTGCGTTTCTACCAGCCCGACGGCGCCCTGCTCACCGCCCTGGTGGACAACCTGTCGCGGCTGATCCAGTGGGCCCGCAAGCAGGGCATCCCGGTGGTCTACACCGCCCAGCCCCATGAACAGCCGCCCGAGGACCGCGCCCTGCTCAACGCCATGTGGGGCCCGGGCCTGCCGGCGGCCAGCCCCGAGCAGCAACCGATCATCGACGCCCTGGCGCCGCAGCCGGGCGATACCGTGCTGACCAAGTGGCGCTACAGCGCCTTCCAGCGCTCCGACCTGCTCGAGCGCATGCGCGGTTGGCAGCGTGACCAGCTGCTGATCGGTGGCGTGTACGCTCATATCGGCTGCATGATCACCGCCGCCGACGCCTTCATGAACGATATCCAGGCCTTCCTGGTGGGCGATGCGGTGGCCGACTTCTCCGAGGAGGAGCACCGTCTGGCCCTGAAGTACGTGGCCACCCGCTGCGGCCATGTGACCGACACCGCCACCCTGCTGACCCAGCCCGCGGGCGAAACCACCCGTGACTGGCTGCACGGCCGGGTGCGCCAGATGATCGAGGACGACAGCGACCTCGACCCGCAGGAAAGCCTGATTTTCTACGGGCTGGACTCGCTGCAGGTGATGAAGCTGGCCGCCGAGCTCAAGCAGCGCGGCATCGCCGTCAGCTTCGAGGAGCTGGCCAACGCGCCGACCCTGGATGGCTGGTGGTCGCTGGTGCAAGCGCGGGGTGCCGCCTGATGGCCATGGCCCGTTTCACCGGCCGGCGCGTGCTGGTCACCGGTGCCGCCAGCGGCATTGGCCGCTGCGTGGCGCAACAGTTTCTCGACGAAGGCGCCGAGGTCATCGGCCTGGACTGCGAGGAGGCCGACGTGCCGTTCCCGCTGCTGCATGTCGACCTGACCGACCCGGCCGATGTGCAGCGGGTCTGCGACCGCCTCAAGGAGCAGGCGCAGTACCTCGATGTGCTGGTCAATGTCGCCGGCGTGCTGCGCCTGGGGCGCAGCGACGAAGTGTCCTGCGAGGACTGGCAGCGCTGCCTGGATGTCAACGTGAGCGCGCCGTTCTACCTGATGCGCCAGTGGACCCCGGTGTTCCGCCGCCAGCGCCGCGGCGCCATCGTCAATGTCGCCTCCAACGCCGCCCACGTGCCGCGCCTGAACATGGCCGCCTACTGCGCCTCCAAGGCCGCTCTGGTCAGCCTGAGCCACTGCGTGGGCCTGGAACTGGCGCCCTATGGCGTGCGCTGCAACGTGGTCTCGCCGGGCTCGACGCGCACGCCGATGCTCGCCGGCATGCTCGGCGACCCGGCGCTCGAGCGCCAGCTGGTCGACGGCCTGCCCGGGCAGTTCAAGCTCGGCGTGCCGCTGGGCAAGATCGCCACGCCCGACGACATCGCCAATGTGGTGCTGTTCCTGGCCTCCGAGCAGGCCGGCCACGTGACCCTGCAGGATATCGTGGTCGACGGCGGCGCCACCCTGGCCGCCTGAGCCTGATGCGGCACTGACAAGGACTTTCACCCGCACCGCGCTCGGCCCTGGCTGGCCGAGCGCGCACCATGGAGCTGGACATGACATTCTCACCCGCCAACCACAAGCGTCTCGAGGCTTTCTGGCAATACTGCCTCACCCACCAGTACTTCAATGTCGGCTACCCCGAGTCAGCCGACTTCGACTACAGCCTGCTGCACCGTTTCATGCGCTTTTCCATCAACAACTGCGGCGACTGGAACGAGCCCAGCAACTACCTGCTCAACTCCTTCGACTTCGAGCGCGAGGTGATGCGCTACTTCGCCGAGCTGTTCCACATCCCGTTCGAGGACAGCTGGGGCTACGTCACCAACGGCGGCACCGAAGGCAACATGTTCGGCTGCTACCTGGCCCGCGAGCTGTTCCCCGCCGCCACCCTCTACTACTCCAAGGACACCCACTACTCGGTGGCCAAGATCGTCCGCCTGCTGCGCATCAAGGCCCAAGTGGTGGAGTCCCAGGCCAACGGCGAGATGGACTACGACGACCTGGTCGCGCGGATCGCCGCCGACGGCGAGCGCCACCCGATCATCTTCGCCAATATCGGCACCACCCTGCGCGGCGCCACCGACAACATCGCCACCATCCAGCAACGCCTGGCCCGGGCCGGCATCCGCCGCGAGGACTACTACCTGCATGCCGACGCGGCCCTGAGCGGCATGATCCTGCCCTTCGTCGACGCCCCCGAGCCCTACTCGTTCGCCGACGGCATCGACTCGATCTGCGTCTCCGGACACAAGATGATCGGCTCGCCGATGCCCTGCGGCATCGTCGTGGCGCGGCGTGGCAACGTCGAGCGCATCTCGGTGGAAATCGACTACATCAGCGCCCGCGACCAGACCATCAGCGGCTCGCGCAATGGTCACACGCCACTGCTGATGTGGGCCGCCCTGTGCAGCCGGTCGCGGGAGGACTGGCGCGCACGCATCCAGCGCTGCCTGGATCTGGCCCAGCACGCGGTGGACCGGCTGCGGGCGGCCGGCATCGAGGCCTGGCGCAACCCCAACTCGATCACCGTGGTGTTCCCCTGCCCCTCGGCCAGCGTGTGGAAACGCCATTGCCTGGCCACCTCGGGCGACACCGCGCACCTGATCACCACTGCCCATCATCAGGACAGCGCACAGATCGACGCCTTGCTCGACGAGGTGATCGCTGACCTCAAGTCTCGCAACAAACCGCCAAGCCGATCCCCGCTGCAAGGCCCCCTGATCGACGGCCTGGGCAGTCACACCAAGGTCTACAGCACGGCTGGGCAGCCCCTGCCGGAGCGGCTGCAGGGCCATGCAATGCCCGAGCGCGACAGCGGCCTTGCCCGCCTCAAGGGCAGCGATATCTGAACGCAGAGTCATCCATACGGCCACTTGTATGTAAGCCTGTTCCTACAGCGTGTCACCTGGGGACCTTGCGTGCCGAAAAACAGGGGGCGGGCCTGCCCGCCGCCTCGGTACCGTGACGGGGCACCGCGTTGCAGACACCGGTCGCCCCCCGTTTGACGGCCCATGGCGTGGCTCTATAGTCCGTTTCCTGGCAGCGGCAAGGATTTCCGCTGGCCTTGGACAAGAACCCGCCATGTACAGGAGTCGTATGATGGCCATGCTCACGGATGACGCACCCTCGCCTCACCCTCTACACACATCACCCAGCCGCGCCGACCTGCGACGACATCCCCGTCACTGACCCCTGCACCCACCCCGCCACGTGCCTGTGACCCGCCTTGGGCGGTCACTGCATTCGTTCGCCTTCAATAAAGACAAAAGGTGCGTCATGACTGCGACCCGTTCGCCGCAAACGGCAGTTGCGCCGTTGCCGGAAACCGAATCACTGCGTTATCGCCCGGCCAGCCCCGCCGATATCGAAGCCCTCGCCGCGCTGTTCCAGCAGGTGTATGGGCAGACCACCCACCCCTGCCAGAACCCGGGCTATATCCACTACTCCATGGGCAGTGGGCAACAACAGTGGTTCGTTGCCGAGGCCCAGGGCCAACTGCTCGGTTGCTGCTGCATCGCCCGTCGCCCCTGGAACCGCTCGTGGGAAGTCTGCCACGGGGTCATCCACCCCGATGCGCGAAGGACCGGCGCCATCTCCAGCCTGATCCGCCTGGGCTTCGAGACCCACCGGCCCGAGCCCGTGGAACTGGGCTTCTACATCACCCGCAACATCGCAAGCCACAGCGTCATGAACAAGATCCGCCCCGCCGTGCTGGTGGGGCATGACGGCGGCCCGGACACGGTCGACGGCCTGCGCGAATATCACCTGACCGCCATCCAGCCGGTGCTCCAGGCCGGTTTTGTCCATGTTGCGCCCTGGTACGTGACCACCCGCGCCGCCGACTTCGTCCGCCGCCTGCTCTACCCCGCCCTTCGGCTCGGCGTCACCCCCGGCAGCTACCCGGAGACCTTCCTGAGCGGCCCCACCGGCGCCGAACGCCATGGCCAGCTCAGCTACACCCACGATCCCAAGGCCCGCGCGCTGATGCTGTCGGGCCAGTGCGGTTGCTACCTGTCAAGCCAAGCCGTGCTGGCGGAACTGGGCGCACTGCTGCGCCAACATGCGCAGGCCGAGTACGTCAGCCTGGTGATCCTGGCCGACAAGCTCGAACTGCTGGCCAGCCTGCGCCGCCTGGGTTTTGCCATCACCGCCTACCTGCCGGCCTGGCACCTGGAGAACGGCACGCGCTACGACTGCCTCCAGCTGGTGTTCCAGGACTTCGACGTGGCGCCGCGCAGCCACGGCTTCGACGACGACATCGCCCGCTTCGACCTGGCCTACGCGCACCTGGCCAACAACCTCTGCAGCCTTCCCGCAGCCCCGGCTTCCCGGGCCGCCAGCTAACCGATCGGAGTTTTTGCAAGTGACCAAGGACCAATGGCTTAGTGTAAGAAAACAGATCCCCGACGGCGCCCGGGAACCCTGGACCGTGATGCTCTGGGTCGCCGACCTGCTGTTGTTGGCGGTGGCCTGGAACCTGTGGCTCGCCGACTCCACCGCCCTGCAGTTGCTGGGCCTGGCGCTGGCAGGCCTGGCCACCGTGCAGCTCTACCTGATCATGCACGAGGCGACCCACGGCGCCGCCTCGGCCAACCGTCGGCTCAACGACTTCATCGGCCACTGCGACGGCTGGCTGATCGCCTTGCCGTTCCTGGTCCGTCGGCGCTTCCACATGGCCCACCACACCTGGACCGCGCACCCGGTGAACGACCCGGAGAACCGCGGCATGATCGAGCGCTTCTCGGTGATGACGAAAAAGCAGGAGCGCACCCTGGAGTTCGTCTGGAAGCACTGGATCCCGATGATCGCCGCCAACCATTTCCTGCTCAACTGGCGCGCGCCGTTCATTGCCCGGGCCAAGGGCGACAGTTCGCCGAGGATTCTCAAGGAGATCCGCTTCGCCCGCCTGTACCTGGCCGGGTACCTGGCGGCGGCCGTGCTGGCCTGGAGCCTGGGGCACCTGCTGGACCTGGTGCTGTTCTACGGGATCACCTGGGTATTCCTGTTCTTCATGGTCGAGCTGCTCAACCTGCCGCACCATGCCGAGGCGCCGTTGCTTGCGCGGGACGCCGACCGCCTGCAGTTCTGGGAGCAGGACGGCGTGTCCCATGACTGCAAGGACCTGCCGCTGTGGTCGCGCTATGTGATCCTCAACTTCAACCTGCATATCGTCCACCACGCCTTCCCCTCGGTGCCGTGGTACCGGTTGGCCCAGGTGCAGAAGCTGCTGAGCGAGCATGAGGTCGGCCATGCGCCGTCGCAGACCCATGAGTGGGAGTTCGCGGTGAAGAACCGGCGGCGGCCGTTGTTGCAGCTGATGGGGCATTTCTTCGATCAGCGGGGTTGAGCTGCCCCTCCGGGTCAGTACAAGTATTCGTGGGAGCGGGCTTGCCCCGCGATAGCGTCACTTCGCTAATGACGCCATCGCGGGGCAAGCCCGCTCCCACAGGTGCCATGCTCAGTTCGAAAAATGGCGATTGGGCACATACCGCAACCCCAGATTCTCCCGCAACGTGCGCCCCTCGTACTCGCGCCGGAACAACCCCACCCGCTGCAACTCGGGCACCACCTGCCCGACAAAATCATCCAGCCCACCCGGCAGGTGGGTAAACAGCAGGTTGAAGCCATCCGCTGCCCCCTCCTCGAACCAGCAGGCCATCTCCTCGACGATCTGCCCCGGCGTGCCCACCAGCAGCCGGTGCCCGCCCGCGCCGAGCCTGGCCAGCAACTGCCTGGCGGTGGGCCGTTCGCGGCGGATCAGGTCCACCACCAACTGCTGGCGGCTCTGGTGCCGCTCGGTCAACGGCAAAGGGTCCGGCAGCACCACCGGGGCATCCGCCGGCAACTGCTCCAGGTCGATGCCGATGTCCAGCAGGAACGACAACGCCTTGAGCGCCGCCTCCGGATCCACCAGCGCCTGCAGTTGCTCGTGCTTTTCCTGGGCTTCGCTGGCTGTGCGCCCCACCACCGGTGCCAGGCCCGGAAACACCAGCAACGACTCCGGCTCCCGCCCGGCCAGGGCCAGGCGCTGGTGCATGTCGGCGTAGAACGCCCGGCCCTCGTTCAAGGTCTGCTGGGCAGTGAACACCAATTCGGCGCTGCGCGCCGCCAGCGCCCGGCCGGCCTGCGAGGAACCGGCCTGGGCAATCACTGGCCAGCCTTGCAGCGGCCTTGGCGCATTCAAGGGGCCCTGTACGCGAAAATGCTCGCCCTGGTGGTCGAGCACCCGCATGCGCGCAGGCTCCAGCCAGGTACCGGAGGCTTTGTCCAGCGGGAAGGCATCGTCCGCCCAGCTGTCCCAGAGCCCGGTGACCACATCGAAGAACTCCTCGGCGCGGGCGTAACGATCAGCATGGGGCAGGTGCGCCCCCTGGTTGAAGTTCTCGCCACCGATCAGCGCGGTCACCAGGTTCCAGCCGGCGCGGCCACCGGACAAGTGATCGAGGGAGGCAAATGTGCGGGCAATGTTGTACGGCTCGTTGAAACTGGTGTTGGCGGTGGCGATCAGGCCGATATGGCGGGTTACCACCGCCAGCGCCGGCAGCAAGGTCAGCGGATCCCAACGCAGGCTGTAGGCGCTGCTGCGCAGCACCCGTGGGTCCAGCTCGCCGACGGCGACGTTGTCGTTGAGGAACAGCGCGTCGAAACGCCCGCGCTCCAGGGTCTGGGCGTACTGCCGGTAGCGCTCGAAGTTGATCGAGGCATCGGCGTCGGCCTGCGGATGTCGCCAACTGCCGGCGTGAGCGCCGGCGCCGGAGAGAAAGGCGCCCAGCCGCAGGCGGCCGTCACGCCTTGCCATGGCTGGGCTCCTGGGCGGGTACGGTTGCCTTCTTCGCTCGCAGCAGCAGGGTCACGCCACCCCAGACCAGCAACAGGCTGACGGCGAGGAACACCATCAGCGCCTGGTAACCGTCGAGGAACGCGGCATGCACCCAGCCCTGCAGGACATCGTCGCCCTGCCCCAGATGCTCGGCCAACAAGGTCGCACCCTGCTCCGGGGCAGCCGCCGCCCGGGCCAGCCAGTCGGTCTGCACGGGCACGCCGCTGGCGGCGGACAACGTATCGGTGGCCACCGCCCGGTACAACCCTACCCCCACCGCCAGCCCTAGCCCACCGCCGACATTGTGCAGGGTCATCAGCGAGCCCATGGCCACCGAGCTCACCTGCTGCGGCACCGACGAGATCCCCAGCACCGTCGAGGGTCCGAGGATGCAGGCCCAACCCAGCCCCATTACGGCGAAGGCGCCCAACAGATGCACCAGCGAGGTGTGCTCGCCGAATGCTGCCTGCAGTACGGCGGACAGCACGAACAACAGCAGCCCGGCCTGCACCAGCAGCGCCGGGCCCTTGCGGTCCACCAGGCGGCCCACCAGCGGCGACAGCAACGCCACCCCGAGCGTTGTCGGCAACAACAGCAGGCCGCTGGCCTGCACGCTCTCGCCACGGATCAACGCCAGGTACAGCGGCATGACGAAGAATGCCACGCAATAGAACACCGCCAGGCCGAAGCTGGCGGTGACCGCCGCGACGAAACGGCGGTTGGCGAACAGGCGCAGGTCGATGATCGGTGCATCGACCCGCAACTCGACCCCAACGAAGACCAGCAAGGCGAGCAGCGCCACCGCCAGCAGGCCCAAGGTATTGGCCGAGGTCCAGCCCCAAGCGGCGCCCTGGACGATCACCAGCACCAGGCTCGGCAAGCCCACCAGCAACAGCAGCGCGCCCAGCCAGTCGAGCCGCGCGCCCTCCTCGCCGGCCCGCGACTCGTCCGCCGCCACGGCGATGATCGCCAGGCTCAGCAGCACGAACGGCACGTTGACCAGGAAGATCCACTGCCAGCCGAAGGCGCTGGTGATCAGCCCGCCCAGCACCGGCCCCGCGGCAAGACCAATGCCGTTGACCCCGAACAGCACGCCGAAGGCCTTGCCCTGCTCCTCGCTGGCGAAGGTGGCCGCGACGATCGCCCCCGACGCGGTGTACAGCACCGCGCAGGCCAGGCCCTGGGCGACCCGGGCCGCCACCAGGGTGTCGATGCCGGTGGCCAGCCCCGCCGCCAGCGAGGCCAGTCCGAACACTCCCAGCCCGATATTCAGCACCCGTCGGCGGCCTTTCAGGTCGGCCAGCCGGCCGACCAGCACCATGGCGCTGGAAAGCGCCAGGATGAAGCCGTTGATCACCCACTGCAGGCTGTCCACCGAGGCGCCGAGGTCGGCCTGCAGCGCCGGCAGCGCGGTATTGACGATGGTGAAGTCGACGCAGCCGAGAAAACTGGCGATGCTCACACCGAGCAAAGCCCACCATTTGCGTTGCTGTTGCGCAAAAACGCCCATGGAAACTCCTGTTCCGGATTTCAGAGTGAAGGCCATCATCCGTGTGGCGTGGGGCCGGGGTTGCTAGGCTTTGTACAAAAGTGCCTGCGCGACGATCATGCTGCGTTGAAAACAGGCTCGGAATGCTCATTGACAACCAGTCAACTCCGCTTCCTCGCCTGTTTTCGCCTTGCCTGATCGCCGCTCGGCTACTTTTCGTACAAACCCTAAGGTTCAGATGGCAATGGCGCTGGCGGCCCAGGCCGGATGCGCCGCTCCTGGCAGGGTGAAGGGAATCGGGATGCCGCGCTTCTTGAACTTCAGCGGCAACCAGTGCACCCGCTCCGGCGCGTGCGGCTCGACCAGCAGGCGCCGGGCGGTGGCCATGGCATCGGTCATCTGCTGCGGGTAGATCACGTAGTCGTACCCCTCCTCGGCCCACTGCGGCAGGATGATCGGCACCTCCTCGAGGATGTACTCACGACATTGGGCGGCAGCGCGCTCCAGGTCCGCCTCGGGGTCGCGCAATCGCAAACGCTCGATGAACACGCCGATGGTCGCCTCGATGGCGCCGCGCAGGTCCTCGCTGTCGCGGTACAGCTGGTTCACCTGCTGGCGCAGCTCGGCGTAGCGGTCCGAGGCCAGCTCCTGGTTCCAGCGGCTGATGCGCACCGGCGCCTCGAGCCCGGCCAGGTACTTGCGATTGCGCGCCAACCACGCGTCGCCGTCGCGGATCGACGCCGACAGCGCCTCGCCCGGCGACTTGCCGTGCTTGTTGTGGCGCTGCAGGGTGTCGGCCACCACCACCTTCACCTGGCTGAAGCCGGATTTGTTGATCAGGTGCACGGTGGAGCTGAGCTTGTGCTCCTCGTGGTATTCCTGGCCCACGCTGACTGCCAGCACGCAGCGCTTGCCGGTGAAGTCCAGTTCTTCGCCACCCTTGTTGAAATAGGCTTTGAGGTTGATCGCTTCCACATTGCTCATGTCGCTTAGCTCCAGTAGGCCAAAGGCTGGTCGTCGCCGAAATAACCGATGAATACGCCGAGGGTGACCCGGGTGCTGGTGGCCGAAGGGCGCACCGCGTGGATCAGCCGCGGGTTGAGGAAGATCAGGTCGCCCGGCTCGGGCTTGACCACCAGGTCCGGCGGCGGCAGCAGGTGGCGCTCGATGCCGTAGGCGCGCTGGCCACGCAGGCGCTGGTACTCGGCCTCGTCCGGGTGCAGGTTCCAGATCTCCAGCTCGCCGCCGTCCTCGGGGATCTGCAGGTAGATGTTGGTCGACAGCTGGGTGAGCAGCCGCGGCTGGTGGTCGGCCGGGGCGTTGCGCGCCAGGTCGTCGGTATGCGGCGTGAGGTCGACATTGTTGCCCTGGAAGCGGGCAATGCCGACGAAGCACTTCTGCCCGTTCACATCCAGCAGCCGCGCCCCCTTGGGCCAGACCTCGTCGAGCAGCAGGCGCAGGTGATCGATGGGCGACGCCAGCGGGCCGAAGGCGCTGCGGATCTTGCGGATGTTGCCGATGGCCTGGCCGTGATACTCGGCGCGGCTGGCTTCGTCCTTGATCTCGATATAGGCCTTGCCCAGGCGCACGAACTCGGTCTGTTCGCTGAAGGCGCCGCGCAGTTCGTGATGGCTCAGGCGCTCCAGGGCCAGTGCCACGGTATCGGCGGGTGCGAAGCCTTTGATCAGGATGCCCAGTGTGCGGGCGTGAATCACATCGTCTAACTGTGCGGCGGTCAACTCCTCGACCGTGGTAATTGTCAGCATGAACACTCCCTCGCCTATTCCTGAACGGTTTGACTGCACCTGTGATGGGCGGATAACCGGCGACATCCGATGGTCGCCAGGCCATCTTCAACAAGCGGCAAGCGCTTGTGAAATATCGTTTTTCTCTAGCATCAAAACTTTTTTCAAAATATTACATAGCAACTTCAACCATTATCAGCAATGCGCATGAACATTATAAAAATGACAACTTGGTTCATGCGTTACGGGTAACTTTTACTGAACTTTCGGCGCCTCATTGAACTGCGTATCCACCTGTTGTTCGGCAACGAAGCCCGGACCGATCACCCCCTCGTCCCGGTACAGCCGGGCGGTGTCGGCCAGGTCCCTGACCAGGGCGTCGTCCACTGCGACCCGGCGTGGCTGTGAATAGCGGTTCGAGCGCAGGTGCACTTCCAGTGGCAGCCCGCTCTGGCGGGCCTGGATCGCCGAGAATTGCTCGACATGAGCGTTGGCCCAGTCCCAGGCGCGGCCGACCCGATGCAGGAAATCCCGCAGTTGCGCCGGCTTGTCGCGAATCGCCGCGGGGTTGGCCACCAGCAGCATGTTGCCGGCGAACAAACCTTCGCCGCTGACCAGCACCCGCGTGCCGCCTTCGAGCTGGACCATGCTGGTGTACGGATCCCAGGTGGCCCAGGCATCGGCGCCGCCGTTGGCCAGCAGGCTGCGCGACTCGCCCGGCTGGAGGAACACGAACGTGGCGTCGCGGCCTTTATGGCCGCTGGCGCGCAATGCGGCCAGCGCCAGGTAATGGCCGATGGAGCCACGGGTGGTGGTGATGCGCCGGCCCACCAGCGACGCCGCGTCGGTCAGGGGTGAACTGTCGGGCACGACGATTGCCACCGCCGTGGGCGTCACCTGCAGGCGCACCACCCCGACGGTCTTGAGCCCGGCGCCGGCCGCCGTGGCGAACACGAACGGCGCGGTGCCCAGGGTGCCGATATCCACCGCGCCGGCCGCCAGGGCTTCGGCGGTGGGCGCGGCGGCGCCGAAGGCGGCGAACTCCAGGGGGTATGGCACATCCTCGAGCTCGCCGGCGGCCTGCAGCAGCACCTGCAGCGAGTTCTTCTGGCTGGAGACGCGCAGGGTTTCTTCGGCGTGTGCGATCCCCAGCATCAGGCACAGCAACCCCGCCAGGATGTAACGCCCCCTGAATCCCGTGGGAGCGGGCTTGCCCCGCGATGCAGGCAGCGCGTTGGATGGCACCGGCTCTGCCGGTGATCGCGGGGCAAGCCCGCTCCCACGCTCAATCATGCAGGAAACTCCCATGGCTGGCCGGCGTGTGACACGCCCGGCACAGCAACACGCCAGCGAGCCACGCCCCTGTGGGAGCGGGTTTACCCGCGAATGGCACACCGCGGTGGATGGCACCGGCCATGCCGGTGTTCGCGGGTGAACCCGCTCCCACAGGAAAGCCGTCAGCTTCGCGAGTACCCATCAGAACGCCAGGCTCACACGGCCGTAGTAGTACCCCCCACCCAGTCCATAAGGCGAGAACATGCCGTACTCGTAGGTCCCGGCCCAGGGCACGATGCCGATCTTGTCCGGGTACTTGTCGAACAGGTTGTTGGCGCCCAGCGCCACTGTGATGTTCTGGGTGAGGTCGTAGGCCACGTCGATATCGGTGATCCACTTGGCGCCGTAAGTTCGGTCGTTGGCCGGGATGTTCGAGCCTTCGGTGTACTCGCCGTAGCGGGTCAGGGTCAGGTTCACCGTCCAGTCGTCGACCTTGTAGTTGCTGTTGAGGATCCACTTGTCCTTGGGTGTGGCCTTGGTCAGGTCGATCTGCTGCTGGCGGTCGAACAGCACGTAGCCCGCGCCCAGGCTCGACAGGCTCGCCGGGGTGTCGGCCAGGTCGCGGATGCTGGTCTTGTTGTGGTTGTAAGCCAGGCTCCAGCGCACGGTGCCGTACTCGGCCAGCGGCTGGCGATACTCGGCCACCAGGTCGACACCCTTGGTGCGGGTATCGGCGGCGTTGGCAAAGTATTGCCCCGAGAGGTCCGGCGACAGGCCGTTGGCCACCAGGATGCTCGACACGGCGGGGCCGGTGAGCACGCCGGTCTGCAGGATGCGGTCGTCGATGTCGATCAGGTAGAAGTCGGCGGTCAGGCGCAAGCGGTCGGTGGGTTCGGCGGTGAAGCCCAGGCTGTAGTTGCGCGACTTTTCCGGCTCCAGGGTCTGGGCACCCAAGGCGATGGCCTCGGGCGAGCCTGGGCGCATCTGCTTGGTGCGCGCCGTGCTGGTGCTGCCGCCGGCGCCGAAAATGGTCACCGAACTGGTCGAGGAAAACACGTTCTGCGCCAGCGACGGCGCGCGGAAGCCATTGCTCACCGCGGCCCTGACCGCATAGCCCGGCGCGAACTCGTAGCGGGTGGTGAACTTGCCGCTGACGGTCTCGCCGACCTCCTGGTTGTAGCGCTCATAGCGCAGGGCGAAGGCGCTGTACCACTGTGGGGTGAGGTTAATACCGAAGTCGACATAGGCCGCGCCGCTGTGGCGGATCATCTGCCCGGCGTCCTCCGGGGTGGTGCCGTTGACCGAGAACAGCCCCGGGTCCGGGCGCCGCCCGGCCAGCGGGCCGCTGGGGATCACATAGTCGCCGTAGTTGTAGGAATTGGGTTCGCCCTCGGTAAGCTCGTACTTCTCCCAGCGGTACTCGACGCCGAACGAGGTTTCCAGCGGACTGCTCCAGCCGATGTCCAGGGCCCGGCTGAAATCCAGGTTGGTGGTCCACTGGTCGAAGATCTCGTCGGTCAGGTGAAAGCGCCGCTGGCTCAGCAAGGGGTCGTTGGACAGGTTGAGGTTGTTGTCGGTGTACAGCTTGGCCTTGTCGCGGCCATAGGTGGTCGACAGGTCCCAGTCCCACTCGGCGGCCAGGCCCTTGAGGCCGGCGAGCACTTGGTAGTCGGTCTCCTCCACTTCGCGGGTGGCCTGGCCGCCTTTCGGATAAGGCGCGTTGGGCAGCCAGTTGGTGGCGGTGATGTCGGTGGGCGCGCGGTGGCCGAGGACTTTCTTGCCGTCGCGGTAGCTGAGGGTGGAGAACGAATACAGCTTCAGTTCCTCGCCCAGCGGCAGTTCCAGGTTGTAGGCGCCACTGTAGGTGCGGTCGCGGCCCAGGCCGTATTCCTCGCCCCAACCGTGACGCTCTGTCAGGCGCGGGTCGGGCTGGCCGTTGGCCAGGGTGGTGAAATTGCCGCGCACGGCGCCGGCGCGGTCGTAGGGCTCCTGCACCTTGGCGTCGAACGACAGGTTGAGGAAGCCGCCGTCACCCAGGCCGAAGCCGGCATTGGCCGCCTCATGGCCGCTGGTGCCGTCGCCGGCGTAGTACTGGCCGAGCGAACTGTCGGAGGTGATGCCCTCGGCATCCTGCTTGAGGATGATGTTGATCACCCCGGCGATGGCGTCGGAGCCGTACTGCGCCGCCGCGCCGTCGCGCAGCACCTCGATGCGCTCGATCGCCGCGGTGGGAATCAGGTCGAGGTCCACCGGCACCGCGGCGGTGCCGACCCGGGCGTTGTTGTTGATCATCGCCGTGTTGTGCCGGCGCTTGCCGTTGACCAGGATCAACACCTGGTCGCCGCCCAGGCCGCGCATGCTGATGCCGCGCACCAGGAATGCAGTGCCGCCGCCGTTGATGGTCGGCGCGTTGAACGAGGGCAGCAGGCGCGTGAGCATGTCCTTGAGGCCGTTCTGGCCGCTGGTGCGCAACTGCTCGCCGGAAATCACGTCCACCGGCACCGGGCTGTCGGTCACGGTGCGCTGCTGGCTGCCGCGCACGCCGGTCACCACCACGGTGGACAGCGCCGGGTCTTCGGCGGCCATGGCCTCGCCAGCCAGGCTCAGGGCCAGGGCGGTGGCCACGGGGGAAAGCTTGAAGGTCTTGGGCATCTGCGGATATTCCTTGTGGCGACCATGGCCCGGCCGCCGCTATCGGGTTCGGGGTTCAACGGGCCTTGGCGGCGACCGCCTCGACTTCGATCAGGGCGCCGGGCAACACCAGCCCGGCCACCTGCACCGTGGTGCGGGTCGGTTTCAACGGTTGACGGTCATTGCCGAAGAACTGGCGGAAGCCGCGCTGCAGGCCGTCGAAATCCATGCGTCCCTGCAACCCCGGGTCGCCCACCAGGTACACCCGCAACTGCACCACGTCGCCCAGGCCCAGCCCGCGCGGCGCCAGGGCGGCCTCGACCTTGCGCAGCACCGCCACGGTCTGCGCCTCGGTGTCGCCGCTGGCGCGCAGCTCGTCCTTGGCCGCCTTGGGGTCGGCCGGGTCGGGCAGGATGCCGGAGACGAAGGTCAGCGCCGTGCCCGGCGGCAGGGTCGCCGACTGCAGGATCGGCGAGTTGGGATAGGTCGAGGGGACGCGCTCGATATCGGCGGCCTGGCTGGCCGCGGCGAACAGGACCCCCAACCCCAGAAGGGCGTGCTTGAAAGGCATGGCGAAGCTCCACTGATGTGTAGGCGCCAGCCTCGGAGGTCCGCTACCTGGCAGATGGTTTTAGTTGTGTAGTAGTCAGGCTGTCTGCCGGCTCTGCGAGGTGCCCTGGGCACGCTCGCACAGGTTGCGCACCACCCGCCGGGCGGCTCCGGCAGCGGTTTCCTGCCAGATACCGATACCGCTGTGGGCCAGGGCGTCGCTGGTCAGGTGCACCCGGCCCTGGGCCTGGTTGAGCAGGTCGTAGTCGGCGTCGGCCAGCGGGTGGCTGATCCACGGCCCGAGGCTGTGGGGTATGCGCCCCCAGTCCACCACCAGCGGTTTGCGCAGTTCGTGGTCGTGGCCCGGGTGCAGCAGCTCCACGGCCTGGCGCGACAGGGCGATCTGCTCGGCGACCGACTTGTCGGCAAACTGGCGGGCGGTCTCGCCGTTGTTGTAGGCGGCGACGAGAATGCCCTCGGCCTGGTTGAAGCCGCCGCTGGGGTACCACAGCCCGGACGACGCCTGGTTGATGAACGACAGGCCGCCGTAGATCTGGTAGTCGGTCTCCCAGAAGCGCCGGGACTGCCAGGCCACCTTGTTGGCGTGACCGAACTGCACGGCGGCGATGGCCTGGCGCACCGGGGCGCTGAAGTTGCTGTCGAGCTTCGCCAGCAACGGCAGCGGCAAGGCGATCACCGCATAGTCGCTGGTGATGCGCTGCGGCTGGCCATGCTGCTGGTAGCCGATCTCCACCCGGTCGTCGAAATGGCGAATCGAGCGTACCTCGGCCCCCAGGCGCAGGGCATCCTGCAGGTGGCGCTGGAACGCCAGGGGAATGCGGTCCATGCCGCCCACCGGCTGGAACATGGTCGGCGAGAACTCCGGGTACTCGTCGATCATCAGCGCCGTGCCCAGCGCCGGGTTGAGCAAGGTGCGCAGGGGCAGCGGGTCGTTGCGCAGGGCTTGTTGGTCGCCGGCCCCGGGCCAGACCTTGTAGCCCGAGCGCGCCGAACCCAGGTACTCGAGCTTCTCCGACAGGTCGCCCCAGGTGCGCAGGAAGCCCAGCAGGTTGCGCTGGTCGTCCAGGCTCAGCTCCTGGTCCAGGGCCTGGCGGTCGACGGCCTTGGCCAGCAGTTCGGCCAGGTGCCCGCGGCTGTCGTTGACCGCCTGGCGGATCTGCATCGGTGGCTGGTCGAGGTCGGGACGCACCAGGGCGTTGCGGCTGGTGTTGACCAGCACTTCAAGCTCCACCCCCAGTTCGCGGCAGTAGCCGAGCATCAGCTGATGATGGCTGGGCAACCGGCCAGGGCCGGCGTTGAGGTAGAAACCATCGTCGAACTCGACGGTCTGCACGCTGCCATCGGTGAACGCGACCCGGTCACCCCGGCGCACGGTCCAGTTGCGCCCGCCAACCCGCTCGCGGGCCTCCAGCAGGGTGACGGCAAAGCCGGCCTTGCGCAGCTCGTAGGCGGCCACCAGGCCGCCGATGCCGGCGCCGACCACGGTGACAGTGGCGCCCTGCCCGACACGGGCCAGCGGCAGCTGAGCGTAGTTCTCCTGGCTGGCCCGCGCCGGGGCCAGCGGCCCGAACAACCCGAGGGCCGCCGTGGCGGCTTGCAGGCCACCGACCATACCGATACGGGCAATGAGCTGGCGTCTGGTCAATGGCATCGCGGGCACTCTCCCTGGTCCACGGTTATCGCTTTCGGTTATGGCTTGATGTTTTCAAGCTACGAAAACGCTCTATGTGGAGCCATCCTAGAGAGCGGAATGAGCTAAGAGAAATACATTTTGAGCATATGCAAATATTAAAATGTGTAATGTCTTAAGCTTTGCATGCTGCGCAGAACGCATAATTATTTTGAAACACCTGCTTTTTTGTAGGAGCGGCCTTGTGCCGCGAAAGGGCCGCAAGGCGGCCCCGACGATCGACGATGTGACACCAATGCCTGGGGGCTGCGATGCAGCCCTTTCGCGGCACAAGGCCGCTCCTACAGTGGACACGTAGATTGCGCTTCTTCCATCACCCGCAACAGGTTCCCACCCCAGATATCCGCCAGGTCCTGCTCGCTGTACCCCGCCGCCAGCAACCGCGCAGTGATCTCTGGCAACTGGCTGACATCGCGCAACCCCTCCACCCCGCCACCACCGTCCCAGTCAGCGCCGATGCCGACATGCCGCGGGCCAACCACCTCGAGGATGTGCAGCAGATGACGCATGAAGTCGTCCAGGCTGGTCGCCGGCAACGGATACCGGGCTTCGGCCTCGCGTATGCGCCGGGCCAGGTCCGCCACCTGCGCCGGCGGCAGGCTGGCCGCCAGGCGGAACTCCCGGTACAGCGGCGCCAGGGCCTTGTCCCGCTCGGGGTTCGGCGCACGCGGCACCAGGTCGCTGGCGTAGGTGTTGACCTGCACCACTCCACCCTTGGCGGCGAGATGGCGCAATCGTTCGTCATCGAGATTGCGCGGATGCGGGCCGATGGCCCGGGCCCCGGAATGCGAGGCGATCACCGGGGCGCTGGACAACGCCAGCACCTGGTCGAACACCGCATCGGAGGCATGGGACACGTCAATGAGGATTCCCAGGCGGTTGGCCGCCTGCACCAGTTCGCGGCCAGCCGGGCTCAGCCCATGCCAATTCGGCAACGCGGTGGCCGAGTCGGCGAAGTCGTTGTTCTGCGCATGCACCAGGCCCAGCATGCGCAAACCCAGGCGGTGGTAAGTGGCCAACCGGCCGGGGTCGGCCGCCAGCGGTTCGGCATTCTCCATGCTGATCAGCACCACCCGCCGGCCGGAGGCGACGATCGCCGGCACCTCCTGCGCCCGCGTGGCCAGCGCGAATGCGTCCGGCCGGGCGGCGACCATGTCGCGGATCCGGGTCATCACCGCCAGGCCATGCTCGCTGGCCAGGGTACGGCCCTCGGGCGTGAGCGGTCCCTGGGGGGTGAAGATGGCGAAGAAACCGCCGTCCAGACCACCGTCGCGCATGCGCGGCAGGTCGACCTGGGACAGGTCGTCGGCATAGCGGTGGCGCTGGCCGATGTTCCAGCCGGGCCGGGCCAGTTGCATGGGCGTGTCCAGGTGGCTGTCGAGGACAATCAGGCGTTCGTGGAGGGCGCGGACATCGGCCAGCGCGCAGCCGCAGGCCAGTACCAGCAGCAAGGCATATCGAGTTGAACGAGGCATGGGATTCCTTTATGCCAGACACGGTCCCTGCCCTTCGGACTACGCAGTCGCGCAGGGAACTCTCACCCTGTGGGAGCGGGTTCACCCGCGAACACCGGCGCAGCCGGTGCCATACACCGCATCGCGGGGCAAGCCCGCTCCCACGCTACCCAGTCAAATCAAAGAATTATGTTTTGTTCCATGAGAGCGGCCGCGTTAATCACGAAGCCCAGCTAAAACTCCGATCCCACAACGGCGCCACATCCAGGCGCTGGGGCAGCACGCCGGCGGCGTAGAAAGTGTCGGCCACATCCTGCTGCGAGCGCACCGCGGCATCGTCCACCGCCTGCAGCACCCGCGGCCCGCTCTGGGCCTTGTACTGGGCGATGAACACTTCCCGGGGAATGCCCAGCACCTGCTCGCAACGCGCGGCCCAGGCCTCGGGGTGGTGCTGCACCCACTGCCAGCTGCGGTACTCGCGGCGCACGTAGTCCTCGATCGCCGCGCGCTTGCGCGGATCTTCGATCGCCCGCTGGTTGGCGGCGATCACGTAGTTGCCCGACAGGTAGCCCTGCCCGGTGCGCAGCACCCGCGCCCCACTGCGCAGCTCGGCCAGCTGGATGAAGTAGCCGAAGGTCACCCAGACATCCAGGTTGCCGTTCTGGAACGCGGCGAAACCATCCTGGGGCGTCAGCGCCAGGGGCTGGATGTCCGCCAGGGTCAGGCCCTGGTCCTTGAGGGCGCGCAGCAGCATGTAGTGCGAGGACGTGGAGCGGATGTACCCCACCCGCTTGCCCGGCAGCTCGGCCAGCGACTGCATGGTCGAGCCCTTGGGCACGACAAAGGCCTGGTTGTTGACGTCACCGGTCAGCACGGCGATGAGCCTGACCGGCGCCTGGTTGCGGATGCCGAAGATCGGCGGGATCTCGCTCATCGGCGCCAGGTCCAGGGTACCGCTGATCAACGCCTCAAAGCCGAGGTTGCCGCCGTTGAACTCGGCGTATTTCACCGCGTAGGGCGGGCGCTCGATGCCGGCCTCCTCGAAGAAGGTCGGCGCGGCGCCCTTGTAGGTGGCCACGCCCAGGGTCAGCCCCTGCCAGTCGCGGGCAAAGGCGCCGGGCAGCGCGCAGGCGAGCCCGCCCAGGGCGCTGTACTGCAGAAAACGACGGCGATTCATGGCGCCTCCTTGCACTCAGTCGAGAAAATCGGGTTCGTCGCGCAGCAGGCGGTCCCAGTACGGCTGGAAGCTGAACCAGCCGCCGAACTCGGTGCCGACCTGGCGCGCGGTGTGCTCGGCCACCGCCGCCGAGATCGGCCGCGGCGTGCCGGCGGCCTCGGCCAGCAGTTGCGCATGGGCGGCGTTGTCCAGGGCGATGAAGCGCCACACCGCGGCCTCTACCGTGCGCCCGACGGTGAGCAGCCCATGGTTCTGCAGGATCAGCGCGACCTTGTCCGGCCCCAGGGTGGCGGCGATACGCGCCCCCTCGCTGGCCTCCAGCACCACCCCGGTGAAGTTGTCGAACAGCGCGTGCTTGCCATGAAAGGCGCAGGCGTCCTGGGTCAGCGGGTCGAGCAGGCGTCCCAGGCTCGACCACGCCTTGCCGTACAACGAATGGGCATGGGCGGCGGCCACCACGTCCGGACGCGCCTCGTGCAGCGCCGCATGGATGGCGAAGGCGGCCAGGTTCAACGCGCCCTGCCCTTCGACGATCTCGCCCCGTGGGTTGACCAGCAGCAGGTCGCTGACGCGGATATGGCCGAAGTACACGCCCACCGGATTGACCCAGAAGTGATCGGGGTACTGAGGGTCGCGCACGGTAATATGGCCGGCGCCGCCCATGTCGAAGCCGTGCCGGGCGAACAGCCGGAACGAACCGGCCAGGCGCTGCTTGCGCAGCAACCGCTCGGCCTCGTGAGTCGATTGTTGCGGCGGGTCCTGCCAGCGATGCACGGTGTGGCCGTCGCGGGGCAATGAATAGGCGGTGGGTAGGCGGCTCAGCCTGGCGCTCATGCGGTCTCTCCTTGGGCCAGCAGGTTCTCCAGCGGTCGTCCGCTACGGAAATGCTCGAGGTTGCGCGCCAACAGCGCGGCGAGGTTGCGGTACACCTGCGCCGTGTTGGCCGAGGTGTGGGGGCTCAGCCGGACCTGGGGGTGGCTATACAGCCGGTGCCCGGCCGGCAGCGGCTCGGGCTCGGTGACGTCGAGGCTGGCCAGCGCCAGCTGGCCACTGTCCAGGGCCTCGAGCAAGGCGTCCTGGTCCACCAGGGCGCCACGGGCAATATTGATCAGGTGCAGGCTGGGCTTGGCGTGGGCGAGGCTGCGCCGATCGACCACATGCCGGGTAGACGGGTCGGCCGGCGCCGCCAGCACCAGGTGATCGGCGCGGGCGAACAGCTCCTCGAGGCTGGCCACGCCCCGTACGCCGGGCACCTCGAACGGCCTGGCCGAACGGCGCAGGGCAATCACCTCGATGTCCAGGGCCAGGGCCTTGCGCGCCAGGGCCTGGCCGATCCGCCCGAAGCCGTAGAGGCCCAAGGTGCTGCCGGCCAGCGAGGCCAGCGGACGTGGTTGCCATTGCCCGGGTTCGTCGATCCACAGATGTGGCAGTTGCTTGGCGGCGGCGAACATCGATGCCAGGGCGAATTCGGCCAGGCTGTCCGCCGTCACCCCGCGAGCACTGGCCACAGGCAGCGGCTTGAGCAGCCAGCCGGGAAAGTAGTCGATGCCGGAGCTGACCAGTTGCACGAAGCCGAGCCCGAACGGCCAGCCCGAGGGCGGCGCAACGGCGTCACGCAGGCTAGCGTCGGGCGCGGCCAAAAGGACCCGTACATCGTCCGGCAGGCCATGGGGCACACCCCTGGGCAGCGCCAGAATCTCCACGCCCGGCACGGCGGCGGCCAGCAACGCGTTGAACCGGGCGTCCAACTGGCTGGCGATACGCACGCCGCTCATGCCTGGCCGCCACGGCTGGGCAAGGCGAACGCCGCGCGTCCGGCGGCGCCGAGCACCGCGTCGTTCTGTGGTGTATGGATACGACTGCACAGCACGTCGCGATAATGCCGCTCAAGCGGGTTGCCCCGGGCCAGCGCCGGGTTGCCGATGGCCTCCACGCCCAGCTCGACGGCGCTGATGGCCTGGGTGGTCACCAGGTACTTGACCTGGGTGGCCTCGCTCGCCGGGATGCGCCCTTCGGCGGCGGCGTCGAGCAGGACCCGGTTGGACAGCAGCAAGGCATCGATGCGCCCCACCAGTTCCTGGAATCGCGACAGGCTCGACAGCGGCGCGCCGAGGTTGGCCGGCGTGCGCCCGGCCAGCCAGCCCACCAGCCAGTCGCGGGCGGCCCGGGCGACGCCGTCGTAGATGCTCGACAGCAGCACGGCCAGCCACAGTACGCCGTTGTGGTCGAGCTCGGACGGGCGTGGCTGGTGCGCCGGGAGGACATCCACGGCCTGTTCGGCGGGCACCAGTACATCATCGAAAATCACATCGTGGCTGCAGGTGGCACGCATGCCCAGGTGGTCCCAGGTTTCCTCGATGCGGATGCCCGGCGTGTCGCGGTGCACCAGCCAGGTGCCGACCCGCGGTTCGGCCTCGTCGCTGCGTGCCCACACCGCCAACCAGGTCAGCCCGGGGATGCCGGTGGAGTAGATCTTGCGCCCGCTGATCCGCCAGCCCTCGGCCACCCGCCGGGCGACGGTGCCCGGCAGGCCGCCCCGGGCCGGGGTGCCCAACTCGGGTTCGACGCGCAGGGCGTTGACCAGCGCACCGTCGGTCACCGCCTCGCGGGCCAGGCGCAGGCGCAGGTGCTCGGGCCAGGCCTGGTTCTGCTGCAGGCGGGCATGCTGCAGGTACTGCATCACCAGCACCAGGGCGGTGGATGGCTCGCCCCGGGCCACGGCGGCGATCACCCGCCGAGCCTGGGCCAGCGTTGCTTCGCCACCGCCCAGACGGCGCGGCACGGTCAGGGCCAGCAGGCCGTGTTCATGCAAGCGTTGCAGGTTGGCGTGGGGGAAGCTGCCCTGGCGATCGTGCTCGGCGGCGCTGGCGGCAAATTCGTCGCTCAGGCGGGCCAGCAGGTCGGCGAAGGCCGGTGAGTCGAGATCGGGCGCCTTGGCGCTGGTGTGCAGGTCGAGGCTCATCGTTGGGCGGTCCGTGCGAGGGTGTGGGCATGGCTGGCCGCGGGCGCTTCGACGCCGAGCAGGGCCAGCAGGTGTTGGCGCAGTTCCTGGAAGCCACGGCTGGCCACCTCGCGGTGACGCGGCAGGCGGATCGGGATCTGCTCGGCGAGGCGCCCCGCCTCCAGCACCACCACGCGGTCGGCCAGCAGCAAGGCCTCGTCGACGTCGTGGGTGACCAGCAGCACCGACGGCTGATGGGTGCGCCACAGTTCGAGGATCAACTGGTGCATGCGGATGCGGGTCAAGGCATCCAGCGCGGCGAACGGCTCGTCGAGCAGCAGCAGTTGCGGCTCGCGCACCAATGCCCGGGCCAGGGCCACGCGCTGGGCCTCGCCGCCGGACAGGGTGCCCGGCCAGGCCTCGGTGCGGTGCGCCAGGCCCACCTCACGCAGCGCCGCCAGGGCACGCGCTTTCGGCTCGGCGCCCCTCAGGCCCAGGACGACATTGCGCCAGGCCCGCTTCCAGGGCATCAGCCGCGGCTCCTGGAACACCGCCGCATGGGCGCCGGGCACCTCCAGGGTGCCCGCCTCCACCCGGTCGAGCCCGGCCAGCGCCCGCAGCAGGGTGGTCTTGCCCGAGCCGCTGCGGCCGAGCAAGGCGACGAACTCGCCGGGTGCCAGGTCCAGGTCCAGGCCGTCGAGCACCGTGTGGCCCTGGAACCTGCGCGTGAGCCCGCGCACCCGCACTGGGGGGCGCAGGCGTTGCAGTGCGACTTCCATGGTCAGTTCCTTATGAAGGTGGGGCGCCAGGCCAGGGCCAGGCGTTCGAGCAGGCGCACCAGGGCGTCGATGGACAGGCCCAGCACGCTGTAGACGATCAGGCAGATGACGATGACATCGGTGCGCATGAAGTCGCGCGCGTCATTGACCAGGTAACCCAGGCCAGCACTGGCGTTGATCTGCTCGACCACCACAAGGCCCAGCCAGCTGATGCCGAAGGCATAGCGCAGCCCGACGAAGAATGCCGGCAGCGCGCCGGGCAGGATCACATGCCAGACCAGCCCCAGGCGGCCCAGGCCGAACAGTTGCCCGGCCTCCACCAGCTTGGGGTCGACGCCGCGGATGCCGGAGAACAGGGTGAGGTACACCGGGAAGGTGGTACCCAGGGCAATCAGGGCGATCTTGGGCGTCTCGCCCACGCCGAACCACAGGATGAACAGCGGCACGATGGCCAGGAACGGCAAGGTGCGCAGCATCTGCACCGGCGAGTCGATGGCCAGCTCGCCGCGCCGTGACAGGCCTGCGAGCAAGGCCAGCGCGGTGCCCACGCTGACACCGATGGCCAGGCCGCTCAGGGCGCGCTGGAGGGACACCCACAGGTGCCCGGCCAGCTCGCCGCTGACGATCATCTGCCAGAGGGTGTCGCCGATGGCGCTGGGCGCGGCGATGATTCGCGGCGGTAGCAGGCCGCTGCGCGAGGCAAGCTCCCAGGCCGCCAGCAGCAGCAACGGGCTGACCAGTCGCAGGCCCAGATTGCGAAAGCCCTGCCAGTGCAGCAGGGCTGTGATGGGTACCAGGGTGTTGCTGTGCCGGGACATTCCATCTCCTCGCTCAAGGCCGTTCCATTGATTGCTGGCGGTGGCGGGAGTGTGGATCGAGCCCGCCGGTGCCTGGCTTGATCCTTATGCTATCGATCTTAAAAAGGGACGTGAAATTCGATCTGCTTCTAACCTAATATACAGAATGTGCATTTATTTATTGTTGTTATATAAATAATATTTTTGGTATTCGGGCGCAGGGGTTTTGATCGTGTTATGGCCGCAAGGTGTCCGCCGCAACCCTTGCAGCGCCCTCAAGATCGAGCGCCGCCCGCGCGGCGCATCGCGACGCAAGGCCGCTCCTACATCTGTTTCGGGCCAGTCAATCCTGTGACATTACCTGGTACGCCTTATTGGTACGACGCGGTTCCAGCGTGGGCACCACTGGCGCCCCACCTGTCTCACGACATGCACCAAGGCGGGCAACCATGGCCTGACAGGTTCGGCACGTTGCAACAAATGTAGGAGCGGCCTTGCGTCGCGATGCGCCGCGCGGGCGGCGCTCGATCTCGTAGGCGCTGCAAGGCTATCGCCAGGCACCTCTTCGCCTAAACACGATCAAAACCCAAAACCTCACCCCTGACTCACCACCCGCTGCGCCACCGTCTCGCCAAACAACGCCACCGGCGCCTGCAAATTCCCAAGAAAACGCGGATAAATCAGCCACAGGTCAATCACCGGCTTGAAGTCACTCACCTGCACGATCTCCAGGCGCTCGCGATGACGGCTGTTGTCCAGCAACGGCCGCGGCACCAGGCCGAAGCCCAGGCCATTGGCGATCAAGCCCAACTGCAACTCGGTACCGAAGGTCTCCAGGTTGATCCGCAGCGACAGCCCTTCGTCGTTCAGCGCCCGCTGCAGGCCGGCACGGAAGCCGCAGCCGTCGGGGTTGAGCACCCAGCCGCGCTGGTAGCAGTCGGCGAGCTTGCAACTGCGCTTGCCCACCTCGCCACGGGCGGCCACCACCACCAGGTCCATACGCGCCAGCGAACGGCCGACGATGCCCTCGGGGAACACCTTGCCGGCCGGGAACAGCGCCGCCACGGCGTCCAGCTCGCCGTTTTCCATCTTGCCCAGCAGATGGCTGCCCCAACCGGTGGCGACCTGGGTCTGCAGGTCGGGGTACAGCGCCTTGAGCTGGCTCAGGGCGTCAAGCAGTACCACGTCACCGATGGTCTGTGGCACCCCCAGGCGCAGGGCGCCGCTGGGCGAAGAGTCGCTCAGCACCAGCTCGCGCAGCGCGTCCATCTCGCGCAGCACCGCCCGGCACTGCTCGTAGACGCGCATGCCCATGGGCGTGGGTTTCAGCGGTTTGGTGTTGCGGTCCAGCAGGCTGACGCCCAGGGCCTCCTCGAAGTTCTGCACCCGACGGGTGATGGCTGGCTGGGTCAGGCGCAGCGATTCGGCCGCCTGGCTGATGGACTGGCTGCGGATGACGGCCACGAATGCATCGATATCATCTATCTTCATTCTTAATTCGCATAATAAATATCTGGAAAAATACGCAACAAGAATAATACCTTTTCCCTCGCCACGGTAGCGCCCGGCGCTGCCTCATCTCATGGACATCGAGGGAACCCATGTCTCAAACGCCCAACCTCGGACGGCTACGCGGCTTCATCGGCGAGCTGGCCGACCTCCTCGCCCAGGCGCCGGACGAGCCGCGCCTGCTCGACCACGGCGCGCGGCTGCTGCGCGACCTGGTCAGTATCGACGACTGGCTGCCGGACGACTACGCCCGGCCCAACCCGGAGCGCTACCAGCAATACCTGCTGCACGCCGATTCCAGCCAGCGCTTCTCCATCGTCAGTTTCGTCTGGGGGCCGGGGCAGGAAACCCCGGTGCACGACCACCGTACCTGGGGGCTGATCGGCATGCTGCGCGGCAGCGAGATCAGCCAGGGCTATGCCCTGGCGCAGGATGGCCTGCAGCAGGAGGGGCCGGCCGAACGACTGGAGCCCGGCCAGGTGATCGCGGTGTCGCCGCGCATCGGCGACCTGCACCAGGTGCGCAACGCCCATGCCGACCGCACCTCCATCAGCATCCATGTCTACGGCGCCAATATCGGCGCGGTGCGGCGTGCGGTGTACACCGCCGAGGGCACAGAGAAGCCCTTCATTTCCGGCTATTCCAACAGCCACCTGCCCAACCTCTGGGATCTGACGAAAGAGAACCGCGCATGAGCCAGGCCACCCACCGCAGCTACCACGCTATCCGCACCGCCCTCCTCGCCGGCCAGGAGCTGGCCTTGCTCGATGTCCGCGAGGAAGACCCGTTCGCCCAGGCCCATCCGTTGTTCGCCGCCAATGTGCCGCTGTCACGCCTGGAGCTTGAGATCTACGCCCGAGTGCCACGGCGCGACACGCCCCTCACCGTCTACGACGACGGCGAAGGCCTGGCGTCGACCGCCGCGCAGCGCCTGCTCGCTCTCGGCTACACCGACGTGGCGCTGCTCGAAGGCGGCCTGGCTGGCTGGCGCCAAGCGGGCGGCGAACTGTTCCGCGATGTCAATGTACCGAGCAAGGCCTTCGGCGAGCTGGTGGAGGCCGAGCGCCATACGCCCTCGCTGGCTGCCGACGAGGTCAAGGCGCTGCTCGACGCCAACGCCGATGTGGTGGTGCTGGATGCCCGTCGCTTCGACGAATACCAGACCATGAGCATCCCCGGCGGCATCAGCGTGCCCGGCGCCGAACTGGTGCTGCGCGTGGCGGAGCTGGCCCCCGATCCGGCCACCCGGGTGATCGTCAACTGCGCCGGGCGCACCCGCAGCATCATCGGCACCCAGTCGCTGGTCAATGCCGGTATTCCCAACCCGGTGGCGGCCCTGCGCAACGGCACCATCGGCTGGACCCTCGCCGGGCAAACCCTGGAGCAAGGCCAGTCGCGCCGTTTCCGCGCCGTGACCGCCGCCACCCGTGACAGCGCCGCGCAACGCGCCCGCCAGGTGGCCGACCGTGCCGGTGTGGCGCGCATCGATCTGGCAGGCCTGCGCCGATGGCAGGCCGAAGCGCAGCGCACCACCTACCTGTTCGATGTGCGTACGCCCGAGGAGTTTGCCCTCGGCCACCTGCCCGGCGCCCGCTCCACGCCCGGCGGCCAGTTGGTGCAGGAGACCGACCATGTCGCCAGTGTACGCGGCGCCCGCCTGGTGCTGGTAGACGACGACGGCGTGCGCGCCAACATGAGCGCGTCGTGGCTGGCCCAGATGGGCTGGGAGGTGGCGGTGCTCGATGGGTTGTCATCGGACGACTTCACGCAAACCGGTGCCTGGGTCGCGCCCGTGCCGGTGCCGGCCCAGGCCGAGACCATCAGCCCCGCCCGCCTCGCCGACTGGCTATCGGAGCCGGATACCCAGGTGCTGGACTTCACCACCAGCGCCAACCATGTCAGGCAGCATATTCCTGGCGCGGTGTGGGCGCTGCGCAGCCAGCTGAAGGAGGTGCTGGCGTCATTGTCCGGAGCGCGGCGCTTTGTCCTCACCTGCGGCTCAAGCCAGCTGGCGCGCTATGCCGCGCCGGAGGTGGCGGCGCTGAGCGGCAAGTCGGTGTTCGTGCTCGAGGGCGGCAACAGCGCCTGGATTGCCGAGGGACTGCCTACTGAGCAAGGCGAACAGCGTCTGGGTGCGCCGCGCATCGATCGCTATCGACGTCCCTATGAAGGCACCGACAATCCGCGGGAGGCGATGCAGGGGTATCTGGATTGGGAGTTCGGGTTGGTGGACCAGTTGGGGCGGGATGGGACCCATGGGTTCTTTGTGATCTGAAGAAAAAACACCCGACTATCGGCCCTGTGCTGTCGATTGCGCGGCTGGCGCGCACCCTGTGGGAGCGGCTTTAGCCGCGAAGCAAGCGACGCGGTGGATGGCACCGGCTTTGCCGGTGTTCGCGGCTAAAGCCGCTCCTACAGGTCCCTGCTGAACCCATCAGTTAGGTGCCGCTCAGCCAAGCCCGCCAAAGCGTCGATAGTAACTCTCGTTGGCATCCGGCAACGGCCCATCCGCCGTTTCCAGCGCGCAGGCCAGGTATTCCTCCGCCCTGCCCTGCACCAGCCGGTACAGGTTGCGGCACAGCTGCCGCGCCGCGCGCCCTTCCCAGTCACCCGGCAACAGCTCGTCCGGCAGTTGCGGATCACGCAGCAGCAGGCGGCGGTATTCATGGATCAGCAGCGTGCGCGCCAGGAAGCAGTC
The DNA here is from genome assembly GCF_024259445.1 of Pseudomonas sp. DVZ6. NCBI lineage: Bacteria > Pseudomonadati > Pseudomonadota > Gammaproteobacteria > Pseudomonadales > Pseudomonadaceae > Pseudomonas > Pseudomonas sp. DVZ6. The sequence continues at coordinate 66,544 of NZ_JANCLM010000002.1, read as the reverse complement.
CTGCGGGCTCGGCGCCTCGAGGTCCTTCATGGCCTGCCACAGCGGGCGGAACAGGCGGATGAACTCGCTGTAGTGCTGGCCCAGCTCCTCGATGTTCCAGCTTTCCCGCACCTGGGCGCGCAGAGCCTTGGAGGCCAGCACTTCCTGAGCGTGGGTTTCGAAGACGATGCAGTCGTCCTCGGCGTCCTGCTCGCGCAGGGTCGCGGCGAGGTCGGCGCGGTCGGTGCGCGGGCAGCCCAGCAGGTTCGTGCCCATGGCGCCGAAGCCCTGCCATTCCAGCTCTTCGCGCACGGCCTTGCGCTTGCCGGCGTCGAGCTGCGCCAGCAGCACCAGGGTCCAGGCGCCGTTCCAGGCCGGCAGGCTGGCGCTGTAGACGCGCTTGAAGGCTTTCTCGAAACGCCGCCGACCGGTGCCGGTCAGGCTGTAGTAGCTGCGCCGGCCGACTTTCTCGGCGGTCAGCCAGCCTTCCTTGGTCAGGCGGAAGATCGAGGTACGGATCAGCCGCTCGTTGATGCCCATCGGCTCCAGCAGGTTGATCAGGCTGCCCAGCCAGACCGTGCCGCCATGGGGTTCAATGGCATCGCCATACAGGGTGATGATCAGGGAGCTTGCGCGGATCGGCGTCTGCTCCTGGAAACGGGTAATCAGGTGGTTCAGGGGGGCAAGGCTGCTCATGGGGGAACGAGGCGCGGCTAAAGCCTCGACTATACCTGCCTGCCGCGACCGCGCAAGGCTCATGCGCCGCCCTCGGCCTTGGGCCGGAAGCCGGAGTCGCACATGCGTGGGCGGTCCGCTTCGGGCGCGGTCAGCGGTGGGCACTCCACCAGCGCGGTCATGCAGCGCCGGGCCAGGCTGTGGTATTCGGCAGTGCCGCGCTGTTTCCAGGCCAGCTCCTGGTCGCTGATCGGGCGCTTGACCTCGGCCGGCGCGCCGACCACCAGGCACTGTTCCGTACACGTGAATCCCGCCTTGACGAAGGCCGTGGCGGCGACGATGCAGCGTGGGGCGATATGCGCGCCGTCCATGACCACCGCGTTCATGCCGACCAGGGCGTCCTCGCCTATCCGACAGCCGTGCAGCACGGCGCCATGGCCGATATGGCCGTTGCGCTCGACCACCGTGTCGGCGCCGGGGAAACCGTGCATCACGCAGGTGTCCTGCAGGTTCGCGCCCTCTTCCAGGATTATTCGCCCGAAATCGCCGCGCAGCGAAGCCAGGGGGCCGATGTAGCAGTTGGGGCCGATCAACACGTCGCCGATCAGCACGGCGCTGGGGTGTACGTAGGCGCTGGGATGAACCACTGGGGTCAGGCCGTCGAGGCGATAGCAGGGCATGGGCTGGGTGCTCGATATGATTCAGAAGACCCGGTGATCCTGTATCAGATCAAATCACTTAGTCAATGCCTTGCTGGTGTATCGCTTTCCTCACAAAGCGTCAGCACGGTGATGACCTAATCGCTGGGCAAGCCAGCGCCCACAAATGGCTACAACAGCGAGACAGCGTGGGAGCGGGCTTGCCCCGCGATAGCGTCGATCGGCTCAACTATAGATACGCAATTACAATTTCAATGTTGATTTTACGTATCACTTTGAACATATACTTGCCCCAGCACCACGAACAATTCCAAGAAAAGCCGGCCCCAGCCGGCGCCGAACGTGCAGCCTGAGGTACCCCCATGCCAAGCAACCTCATCGTGCAGGCCCCGGCGGACGGCGTCCGCCTGATCACCCTGCACCGCCCGCAAGCCCTCAACGCCCTGAACACGGCGCTGCTGGAAGAGCTGGCCGCAGAACTGGACGCCGCCGACCAGGACCCGCAGATCCGCGCCGTGGTCATCACCGGCAGCCGCAAGGCCTTCGCCGCCGGCGCCGATATCAACGAAATGGCCCAGCGCGACCTGGTCGGCATCCTCAACGACCCGCGCGTGGCCCACTGGCAGCGCATCGCCGGCTTTGGCAAACCGCTGATCGCCGCCGTCAACGGCTTCGCCCTCGGCGGTGGCTGCGAACTGGTGATGTGCGCCGACATCGTCATCGCCGGCAGCGACGCCCGTTTCGGCCAGCCGGAAATCAACCTCGGCATCATCCCCGGCGCCGGCGGCACCCAGCGCCTGCTGCGCGCCGTGGGCAAGCCGCTGGCCATGCAGATGGTCCTCGGCGGCGAAGCCATCGACGCGCGTCACGCCCTGCAGGCAGGCCTGGTCGGCGAAGTCACCCAGCCCGAACTCACCGTAGAGCGTGCCCTGCAGGTGGCCGCCGCCATCGCCGCCAAGGCACCGCTGGCGGTGCGCCTGGCCAAGGAGGCGCTGCTCAAGGCCCAGGACATGGACCTGGCCTGTGGCCTGCGCTTCGAACGCCACGCCTTCACCCTGCTGGCCGGCACCGCCGACCGCGACGAGGGTATCCGCGCCTTCCAGGCCAAACGCCCGGCCCGATTCCAAGGGCTGTAAGCCTTCCACCGACTGACGGAGCGAGCCAGTCATGTCCTTCCAGCACATCCTGTTTTCCATCGGCGACGACGGCGTCGCCCTGCTTTCGCTGAACCGGCCCGAGCAGCTCAACAGCTTCAACAGCGCCATGCACCTGGAAGTGCGCGAGGCGCTGAAGCAGGTGCGCCAGAGCGAAACCGCCCGGGTGCTGCTGCTGACCGGCGAAGGCCGTGGCTTCTGCGCAGGCCAGGACCTGGCCGACCGCAATGTCGCCCCCGGCGCCGAGCTGCCTGACCTGGGCCAGTCCATCGAGCAGTTCTACAACCCGCTGGTGCGCAGTCTGCGCGACCTGCCGCTGCCGGTGATCTGCGCGGTCAATGGCGTGGCCGCCGGCGCCGGCGCCAACCTGCCGCTGGCCTGCGACCTGGTGCTGGCGGCGCGCTCGGCAAGCTTCATCCAGGCGTTCTGCAAGATCGGCCTGGTGCCGGACTCCGGTGGCACCTGGCTGCTGCCGCGCCTGGTCGGCATGGCCCGGGCCAAGGCGCTGGCCCTGCTCGGTGAGCGCCTGAGCGCCGAGCAGGCCGAGCAATGGGGGCTGATCCACCGGGTGGTGGACGATGCCGCGCTGCGCGACGAAGCGCTCAAGCTCGCCCGCCACCTGGCGACCCAGCCCACCTATGGCCTGGCCCTGATCAAGCGTGCCCTCAACCAGAGTTTCGACAACCGCTTCGACCAACAGCTGGAACTGGAGCGCGACCTGCAACGCCTGGCTGGGCGCAGCGAGGACTACCGCGAGGGCGTCGGCGCCTTCATGAACAAACGCACAGCTGTGTTCAGGGGGCGCTGACCATGGCCGCACTCGACAACGACGCCCTGGTGGCAGTGATCGGCGCCGGCGCCATGGGTGCCGGCATCGCCCAGGTGGCGGCCCAGGCCGGCCACCCGGTACGCCTGTATGACAACCGCCCCGGCGCCGCCGCGCAGGCCATCGAGGGTATCGACCGACAGCTCGGCCGCTTGGTGGAGAAAGGTAGGCTTACCCCCGACACCCGCAGCACCATCCGCGCTCGCCTGCAACCGATCGACAGCCTCGACGACCTGGCCGATGCCCGCCTGGTGATCGAGGCCATCGTCGAAAGCCTGCCGATCAAGCAGGAGCTGCTGCGCCAGCTTGAAGCCCGGTGCGCCGACGACTGCATCCTGGCCAGCAACACCTCGTCACTGTCAATCACCAGCCTTGCCGCCGGGCTCCGGCACCCGCAACGGGTGATCGGCATGCATTTCTTCAACCCGGCACCGCTGATGGCGCTGGTGGAGGTCGTGTCCGGACTGGCCACGGCGCCGACATTGGCGAGCACCCTGTACGACACCGCCCGCAACTGGGGCAAGCAACCGGTGCACACCCGTTCGACGCCAGGCTTTATCGTCAACCGCGTGGCTCGGCCCTTCTACGCCGAAAGCCTGCGCCTGCTGCAAGAAGGCGCCGCCGACTGCGCCACCCTCGATGCCCTGCTGCGCGACGCCGGAGGCTTTCGCATGGGCGCCTTCGAGCTGACCGACCTGATCGGCCATGACGTCAACTACGCGGTGACCTGCTCGGTGTTCGAGGCGTTCTATGGCGACTTCCGCTTCCAGCCATCGCTGGTGCAAAAAGAGCTGGTCGACGCCGGGCGCCTCGGGCGCAAGACCGGCCAGGGCTTCTATAGCTACGCTGAAGGCGCCGAGCGGCCAGCGCCTGCGGCACTCACCAGCCAGGCGCCTGTCGAGCGCTGCACGGTGGAAGGTGACCTCGGTGTCCTGCGGCCCCTGGTCGAGCGCCTGCGCGCCAAGGGTATCGACGTCACCGAGCGCGCTGGCGGCGGCCTGCTGCGGGTGGGGGATGCCACCCTGGCGCTGTCCGATGGTCGCCTGGCCAGCCAGCGCGCCCGCGAGGACGGTTTGCGCAACCTGGTGCTGCTGGACCTGGCCCTGGACTACACCAGCGCCACGCGCCTGGCCATCAGCCACGGCGCCGAGTGCAGTGCCGAGGCCCTGGACCAGGCCGTCGACCTGCTCGCCCGGGCCGGCTTGAGCGCCTGCCCGGTGGCCGACCTGCCCGGCCTGGTGGTGCTGCGCACCGTGGCCATGCTCGCCAACGAAGCCGCCGACGCCGTGCTGCAAGGCGTCGGTACGCCCGGCGACATCGACCTGGCCATGCGCGCCGGGGTCAACTACCCGCGTGGCCCGCTGGCCTGGGCCGACGACCTGGGGGTCGGCTACACCCTGAACGTGCTCGACAACCTGCAACGCAGCTACGGCGAGGAACGTTATCGCCCGTCCCTGCTGCTGCGCCGCACCCACGCCGAAGGAGGCTGCCTGCATGACTGAGCAATCCGCACACACCCTGGCCCGCGCCTGCGCCCAGGCCATGTTCGCCCGCGACGCCGCCAGCCAGGGCCTGGGCATCGAACTGCTCGACGCCGGCCCAGGCAGCGCCCGGCTGGGCATGCGCGTGCGCGCCGACATGCTCCAGGGCCACGGCACCTGCCACGGCGGCTACCTGTTCGCCCTGGCCGACTCGGCCTTCGCCTTCGCCTGCAACAGCTACGATGAAGCCGCCGTGGCCCTGGGTTGCAGCATCGACTATGTGGCGCCGGCACGCCTGGGCGATCAGTTGCTGGCCACCGCCAGCGAGCAGAGCCGCAAGGGCCGCACCGGCAACTACGACGTGCGCATCGAGAACCAACAGGGCGAGCTGATCGCCCTGTTCCACGGCAAATCCTACAAAGTGCGCGGCACCGTGCTGTCGCCGGAGACCTCCCATGACTGACGCCACCCTGCCCCACGCGCTGATCATCGATGCCGTGCGCACGCCCATTGGTCGCTATGGCGGCGCCCTGGCAAGCGTGCGCCCCGACGACCTCGCTGCGGTGCCAATCAAGGCACTGATGGCGCGCCACCCGGAGCTGGACTGGGCGGCCGTGGACGATGTCATCCTTGGCTGCGCCAACCAGGCCGGCGAAGACAACCGCAACGTCGCGCGCATGGCCGGCCTGCTGGCCGGGCTGCCGATCGAGGTGCCCGGCACCACCCTCAACCGTCTGTGCGGCTCGGGCCTGGACGCCATCGGCAACGCCGCCCGCGCCCTGCGCTGCGGCGAGGCCGGGCTGATGCTGGCCGGCGGCGTCGAATCGATGTCGCGGGCGCCCTTCGTCATGGGCAAGTCGGAACAGGCCTTCGGCCGCAGCGCGCAGCTGTTCGACACCACTATCGGCTGGCGTTTCGTCAATCCGCTGATGCAGGCGCACTACGGTATCGACTCGATGCCCGAGACCGCCGAGAACGTCGCCGAGCGCTTCGCCATCTCCCGCGAGGACCAGGACGCCTTCGCCCTGCGCAGCCAGCTCAAGGCCGCCGCCGCCCAGGCCAATGGCCGCCTGGCCCGGGAGATCGTCGCGGTGCAGATCCCCCAGCGCAAAGGCCCGGCCAAGCGTATCGAGCAGGACGAACATCCACGGGGCGACACCACCCTTGAGCAACTGGCGCGCCTGGGCACGCCGTTTCGCGAGGGCGGCAGCGTCACCGCCGGCAATGCCTCGGGGGTCAACGACGGCGCCTGCGCCCTGCTCCTGGCCAGCCCCACGGCAGCCCGGCGACATGGCCTCAAGGCTCGCGGCCGGGTGCTTGGCCTCGCGGCGGCGGGCGTCGAGCCGCGACTCATGGGCATCGGCCCGGTGCCGGCCACCCGCAAGGTACTGGAACTGACCGGCCTGTCCCTGGCCGACATGGACGTGATCGAACTCAACGAAGCCTTCGCCGCCCAGGGCTTGGCCGTGCTGCGCGAGCTGGGCCTGGCCGACGACGATCCCCGGGTCAACCCCAACGGCGGCGCCATCGCCCTGGGCCACCCGCTGGGCATGAGCGGCGCACGGCTGGTCACCACCGCCCTGCACCAGCTGGAACAGACCGGCGGGCGTTATGCCCTGTGCACCATGTGCATCGGCGTCGGCCAGGGCATCGCCCTGGTGCTCGAACGCCTCTGATCAGCCGCCAGAGACGCCACGCGACGCGGGCAGTATGCTGCCTGCCATGACACTCAGGGCTTCGGCCCACGACAAGAACAACTCGAGTGAAACCATGAACCTCTACCACGATGCCGACCGCGCCCTGCTCGACCCGATGGAAACCGCCAGCCTCGACGCGCTGCGCCAGCACCAGCTGGATCGCCTGCGCTGGAGCCTGAACCACGCCTACGCCAACGTGCCGCTGTATCGCCAGCGCTTCGACGCCTGCGGCGCCCACCCCGATGACCTGAAGTCGCTGGACGACCTGGCGAAATTCCCCTTCACCGGCAAGAACGACCTGCGCGACAACTACCCCTACGGCATGTTCGCCGTGCCCCAGGACCAGGTGGTGCGTCTGCACGCCTCCAGCGGTACCACCGGCAAGCCGACGGTGGTCGGCTACACCCAGAACGACATCGACACCTGGGCCAACGTGGTGGCGCGCTCGATCCGCGCCGCTGGCGGGCGTCGTGGCGACAAGGTGCATGTGTCCTATGGCTACGGCCTGTTCACCGGCGGCCTGGGCGCGCACTACGGTGCCGAGCGCCTGGGCTGCACGGTGATCCCCATGTCTGGCGGCCAGACCGAGAAGCAGGTGCAGCTGATCCGCGACTTCCAGCCCGACATCATCATGGTCACGCCGTCGTACATGCTCAACCTGGCCGACGAGATCGAGCGCCAGGGCATCGACCCGCACGACCTCAAGCTGCGCCTGGGCATCTTCGGCGCCGAACCCTGGACCGACGAACTGCGCCGCTCCATCGAGCAACGCCTGGGCATCGATGCGCTGGACATCTACGGGCTCTCGGAAATCATGGGCCCGGGCGTGGCCATGGAATGCCTCGAGACCAAGGACGGCCCGACCATCTGGGAGGACCACTTCTACCCCGAGATCATCGACCCGGTCAGCGGCGACGTGCTGCCGGACGGCCAGCTTGGCGAGCTGGTGTTCACCTCGTTGAGCAAGGAGGCATTGCCGATGGTGCGCTACCGCACCCGTGACCTGACCCGCCTGCTGCCCGGCACGGCGCGGCCGATGCGGCGCATTGGCAAGATCACCGGGCGCAGCGACGACATGCTGATCATCCGCGGGGTCAATGTGTTCCCCACGCAGATCGAGGAACAGGTGCTCAAGATAAAACAGCTTTCAGAGTTGTATGAGATTCATCTGTATCGCAATGGCAACCTCGACAGCGTCGAGGTGCATGTGGAACTGCGCAGCGACAGCCAGTACCTCGACGAGGGCCAGCGCAAGCAGGTGGTGGGCGAGCTGGCGCGGCAGATCAAGACCTATATCGGTATCAGCACGCAGGTCCAGTTGCAGCCTTGCGGCACGCTGAAACGTTCGGAGGGCAAGGCTTGTCATGTGTATGACAAGCGGTTGGCTGGCTGACGGCAAGCGCTGAGAAGGAAGCCCCGGCATGGTCCGGGGCTTTTTTTGGCCTTTAGAAAGCTGGGGGGCGCTCTGCGCCCCTTTCGCGGCACAAGGCCGCTCCTACAGAGGAGATCGCATTCCCCTTGTAGGAGCGGCCTTGTGCCGCGAAAGGGCTGCGCAGCAGCCCCGACAATCCCAATGCGATACACAATTCTTATTTGATACATCAAATACTGTTTGATGTTGTGTTTTGTATCGCTTATAAATGACCCACGCCCCAAGCAGCCCACAACCGGGAGCCTGAACATGTACGCACAGCTCGTAGAAACCGGCGTCAAGCGCCTCAAGTCCCTGGAGGAGATGTCGCCCGAAGAGCGCGCCTTCCAGGAGAAGATCGACGCCGAAATAAAGATCGAAGCCAAGAACTGGATGCCCGAGGCCTACCGCCAGACCCTCATCCGCCAGATCTCCCAACACGCCCACTCGGAAATCGTCGGCATGCTACCGGAAGGCAACTGGGTCACCCGCGCCCCGTCGCTCAAGCGCAAGCTGCAGCTGATGGCCAAGATCCAGGACGAAGCCGGCCACGGCCTGTACCTGTACAGCGCCATGGAAACCCTCGGCGCCGACCGCGACGAAGAGATCGCCAGGCTGCACAGTGGCAAGGCCAAGTACTCAAGCATCTTCAACTACCCGACCCTGAGCTGGGCCGACATGGGCGCGGTGGGCTGGCTGGTGGACGGCGCGGCGATCGTCAACCAGGTGGTGCTACAGCGCACCTCCTACGGCCCCTACTCCCGCGCCATGATCCGCATCTGCAAGGAAGAGAGCTTCCACCAGCGCCAGGGCTACGAGCTGCTGCTGACCATGATGCGCCACGGCACCCAGGCGCAGAAGGACATGGTCCAGGACGCCATCGACCGCCTGTGGTGGCCGGCGCTGATGATGTTCGGCCCCAGCGACGAGCATTCCCCCAACAGCGCCCAGTCCATGGCCTGGAAGATCAAGCGCCAGACCAACGACGAACTGCGCCAGCGCTTCATCGACCAGACCGTGCCCCAGCTCGAACTGCTCGGCTGCACTGCGCCGGACCCCGCGCTCAAGTGGAACGAGGCCCGTGGCCACTACGACTTCGGCGAGATCCAGTGGGACGAGTTCTACGAAGTGATCAAGGGCAACGGCCCGTGCAACCAGGAACGCCTGGCCACCCGGCGCAACGCCATCGAAAGCGGTGCCTGGGTGCGCGAGGCCGCCGTGGCCTATGCCCGCAAGCAACAGAACAAGAACGCCGCCTGAAGCGGCGAATGATGCGGAGATACCCCCAATGTCTGTCTGGACCCTGTTCGAAGTCTTCGTGCGCAGCAAGCACGGCCTGAACCACAAGCACGTCGGCAGCGTGCACGCCGCCGACGCCGCCATGGCCATCGAGAATGCCCGCGAGCTGTACACCCGCCGCAGCGAGGGGGTGAGCCTGTGGGTGGTGCCCTCGGCGCTGATCACCGCCTCCTCCCCCGACGAGAAGGACCCGCTGTTCGCCCCGGCGGATGACAAGGTCTATCGCCACGCCAGCTTCTACGAGCTGCCGGCCGAAGTCGGACACATGTGAGGCGCGCCATGCACAAGCAAGCATTGATTCAATACCTGCTGCTGCTCGGCGACAGCGCCCTGGTCCAGGGCCAGCGCCTGTGCGAGTGGTGCGGCAAGGCTCCGGCGCTGGAGGAAGAACTGGCGCTGATGAACGTCGGCCTCGATCTGGTCGGCCAGGCGCGCAACTGGCTGGACTATGCCGCCGAACTGCAGGACGACGGCCGCGATGCCGACGCCCTGGTCTTCCGCCGCGACGAGCGCGCCTACCGCAACCTGCTGCTGGTCGAACAGCCCAACGGCGACTATGCCGTGACGATGCTCAAGCAGTTCCTCTACGACGCCTGGCACCACGCCGTGCTTGACGGTCTGTGTGCCTCGAACGATGAGCGCATCGCCGGTATCGCCGCCAAGGCCCTGAAGGAGGTGACCTACCACCTGCGCCGCTCCGGCGAGTGGGTGCAGCGCCTGGGCGGCGGCACCGAAGAGAGCCGCTGGCGCATGCTCGAGGCCATCCCCGTGCTGTGGCGCTTCACCGTCGAGCTGACGGTCGCCAGCGACAGTGAAGTGCAACTGGCCCAGGCCGGCATCGCCGCCGACCCAACGCAGGTCGCCCAGCGCTGGCACGCCACGGTGGAAACGATCTTCGCCTCGGTCGAGCTGCCGCTGCCGAAAGCCGCCAGCCACTTCTACCTGGAGGGGCGCAAGGGCCTGCACACCGAGCACCTGGGCCTGCTGCTGGCCGAGATGCAGTTCCTGCCGCGAGCCTACCCCGATGCGACCTGGTGAGCTGATCGCGGGTGACCGCGGCGCCCGCGCCCTGCGCGACGGCGACCTGGCCCAGGCCTGGGCGGTGCTGGCCGAGGTGATGGACCCGGAGGTACCGGTGGTCAGCGTGGTCGACTTAGGTGTCGTGCGCGACCTCGACTGGCGCGCCGGCCACTTGCACCTGGTGGTCACCCCGACCTACTCCGGCTGCCCGGCCACCGAGGTGATCGAGGGCGATATCCGCCAGGCGCTGGAACAGGCCGGGTTCGCCGAGCCCGCGCTGGAGCGCAGGCTTACCCCGGCCTGGAGCACCGACTGGATCAGCGACCAGGGCCGCGAGCGCCTGCGCGCCTACGGCATCGCACCGCCCGTCGGCAGTGCCAGCCTGCGGGGGGCCTCGCCCACGGTGTGCTGCCCGCAATGCGCAAGTAGCGATACCGAACTGCTCAGCCAGTTCGGCTCCACCGCCTGCAAGGCCCTGTACCGCTGCCGTGCGTGCCTGGAGCCGTTCGACTATTTCAAATGCCTTTGAGCCGTGGAGAACGCCATGAGCCAGTTTCACAGCCTGACCGTCAAGCAAGTGCGCCAGGAGACCCGCGACGCGGTGTCCATCGCCTTCGACGTGCCCGCGCACCTGCACGATGAGTTTCGTTTCACCCAGGGCCAGTACCTGGTCATGCGCACCCGATTGGATGACGAAGAAGTGCGCCGCTCCTATTCGATCTGCAGCGCGGTGCAGGACGGCGAATTGCGCGTGGCGGTCAAACGCGTGCCGGGCGGTCGTTTCTCGGCCTTCGCCAACGAAGTGCTCAGGGCCGGCCAGCAGCTCGAGGTAATGCCGCCGTCGGGCAGCTTCTTCGTGCCGCTGGAGCCGGCACGCCGGGGTCATTACCTGGGCGTGGCCGCCGGCAGCGGCATCACCCCCATCCTGTCGCTGGTCGCCACCACCCTGGCCTGCGAACCCCACAGCCGCTTCACCCTGCTGTACGGCAACCGCGCCAGCAACAGCGCGCTGTTTCGCGATCGTCTGGAAGACCTGAAGAACCAGTACCTCGACCGCCTCAACCTGATCTTCGTGTTCAGCCGCGAACAGCAGGATGTCGACCTGTACAACGGCCGCATCGACGCCGACAAGTGCGGCCAGCTGTTCGCTCGCTGGCTCGACGTCAAATCCCTCGATGCGGCATTCATCTGCGGCCCGCAGGCGATGACCGAGACCGTGCGCGACAGCCTGCAGGCCAACGGCCTGGCCAGGGAGCGCATCCACTTCGAGCTGTTCGCCGCCGCCGGTGCAGAGGCCCGTCGCGAAGCCCGCGAGGCGGCGCGCCAGGTGGATTCGGCGGTCAGCCACGTCACCGTGATCAGCGACGGCCGCGCCCTGGCCTTCGACCTGCCGCGCAACACCCGCAGCGTGCTCGAGGCCGGCAACGCCATCGGCGCCGAACTGCCCTGGTCGTGCAAGGCCGGGGTGTGCTCGACCTGCAAGTGCAAGGTGATCGAGGGCGAGGTGGAGATGGACAGCAACCATGCCCTGGAGGACTACGAAGTGGCGGCCGGGTATGTGCTGTCGTGCCAGACCTACCCGCTGAGCGACAAGGTGGTGCTCGATTTCGATCAGCTCTAGCACCGCGTCGCCTGCTTCGCGGGTAAACCCGCTCCCACAGGTACATCGGCGCCCTCAAGACCAACGCCGTCCCTGTGGGAGCGGGTTTACCCGCAAAGAAGCCAACACAGATACCGGCAACACCCGCGTGACCTGAAAAAACAATTACAACAGCCAGAGAGAACGCTCCCCATGACACCCGAACACCTCGAATCCATCAGCAAGCACCCCGCCTTCGTGCAACTGATCCAGCGCAAGCGCCGCCTCAACGGCTCGCTGACCCTGGCCATGCTCGTCGCCTACTACGGTTTCGTCCTGCTGGTGGCCTTCGCCCCCGGCGTGCTCGGCCAGTCCCTCAGCGGCGGGGTGACCAGTGTCGGCATGCTGGTGGGCGTGCTGATGGTGCTGCTGTCCTTCGCCCTCACCGGGGTCTACATGCACCGCGCCAACCGCGTCATCGACCCGCTCAACGAGGTGGTCAAGCAGGAGTGCGCGCGATGAACTGGACCGCCATCTCGATGTTCCTGGTGTTTGTCGGCTTCACCCTGCTGGTGACCCGCTGGGCCGCCCTGCGCACCCGCTCGGCCAGCGACTTCTACACCGCCGGCGGCGGCCTGACCGGCATGCAGAACGGCCTGGCGATCGCCGGCGACATGATCAGCGCCGCCTCCTTCCTCGGCATCTCGGCGATGATGTTCATGAACGGCTACGACGGCCTGCTCTACGCCCTGGGCGTGCTGGCCGGCTGGCCGATCATCCTGTTCCTGATCGCCGAGCGCCTGCGCAACCTGGGCAAGTACACCTTCGCCGACGTGGTCTCCTACCGCCTGGCCCAGGCCCCGGTGCGCCTGACCTCGGCCTTCGGCACCCTGGCCGTGGCGCTGATGTACCTGGTGGCGCAGATGGTCGGCGCCGGCAAGCTGATCGAACTGCTGTTCGGCATCAGCTACCTGTACGCGGTGATGCTGGTGGGCGTGCTGATGGTGCTGTACGTCACCTTCGGCGGCATGCTCGCCACCACCTGGGTGCAGATCATCAAGGCGGTGATGCTGCTGTCGGGCACCACCTTCATGGCCTTCATGGTGCTCAGGCACTTCGGCTTCAGCACCGAGGCAATGTTCGCCAGCGCCGTGGCCGTGCACGCCAAGGGCCAGGCGATCATGGCGCCGGGAGCGCTGTTGTCCAACCCGGTGGACGCCATCTCCCTGGGCCTGGGCATGATGTTCGGCACCGCCGGCCTGCCGCATATCCTCATGCGCTTCTTCACCGTCAGCGACGCCAAGGAAGCGCGCAAGAGCGTGTTCTACGCCACCGGTTTCATCGGCTATTTCTACCTGCTGCTGATCGTCATCGGCTTCGGCGCCATCGTCATGGTCGGCACCGAGCCGTCCTACCGCGACGCCAGCGGGGCGATCATCGGCGGCGGCAACATGGTCGCGGTGCACCTGGCCCAGGCCGTGGGCGGCAACCTGTTCCTCGGTTTCATCTCGGCGGTGGCCTTCGCCACCATCCTCGCCGTGGTCGCGGGCCTGGCGCTGTCCGGTGCCTCGGCGGTGTCCCACGACCTGTACGCCTGCGTGGTGCGCAAGGGCCAGGCCAGCGAGCAGGAAGAGATGCGCGTCTCGCGCCTGGCCACCCTGGGGATCGGCCTGTTCGCGGTGCTGCTGGGGCTGCTGTTCGAGTCGCAGAACATCGCCTTCCTCTCCGGCCTGGTGCTGGCGGTGGCCGCCTCGGTCAACTTCCCGGTGCTGCTGCTCTCGATGTTCTGGAAAGGCCTGACCACCCGCGGTGCGGTGGGCGGCAGCCTGGCCGGGCTGGTCTCGGCGATCGTCCTGGTGGTGCTGGGGCCGGCGGTGTGGGTCAACGTGCTGCACAACGAGCGGGCGCTGTTCCCCTACAGCAACCCGGCGCTGTTCTCCATGTCGCTGGCCTTCCTCGCCGCCTGGGCCTTCTCGGTCACCGACAGCTCGGAGCGGGCGCGCGAAGAACGTGGGCGCTACCTGGCCCAGTTCATCCGCTCGATGACCGGTATCGGCGCCGCCGGCGCCAGCAAGCACTGACCTCAAGAACAATAACAATGTCGGGTACAACAACAATGAACCGCACGCACTTCAAGTCAGCCGCCTGGCTGGCCACCCTCGCCCTGCCCTTGCCAGCCATGGCGGACTTTATTGCTGACAGCCACGCACGCCTGGAACTGCGCAACCACTACATCAACCGCGACTTCCGCCAGGGCAACGCCCCGCAGAGCAAGGCCGAGGAATGGGGCCAGGGCTTCACCGCCCGCTTCGAGTCGGGTTTCACCGAGGGGCCGGTCGGTGTCGGGGTGGACGCCATGGGCCAATTGGGCATCAAGCTCGACTCCAGCCGCGACCGGCGCAACACCGGCCTGCTGCCCTACGGGCCGCGCAGCCTGGAGCCGGTGGACGACTACAGCGAACTGGGCCTGACCGGCAAACTGCGGGTGTCCAAGAGCACCCTGCGCCTGGGCACCTTGCAGCCGATCCTGCCGGTGGTGGTGTACAACGACACCCGCCTGCTGGCCTCGACCTTCCAGGGCGGCCTGTTGACCAGCCAGGAGCTGGACGGCCTGACCTTCAACGGCGGCCGCCTGACCAAGGCCAACCTGCGCGACTCCTCCGGGCGCGACGACATCGGCTACGGCGCCGCCAGCAGCGACCACTTCGATTTCGGTGGCGGCAGCTACGCCATTAGCCCGCAGGCCAGCGTCAGCTACTACTACGCCAAGCTCGAGGACATCTACCGCCAGCAGTATGTGGGCTTGCTGCACACCCAGCCCCTGGCCGAAGGCGTCAGCCTGCGCAGCGACCTGCGCTACTTCGACAGCCGCGGCGATGGCGCCGAGCGCGCCGGGCGCATCGACAACCGCAACTTCAACGCCATGTTCACCCTGGGCGTGAAGGCCCACAAGTTCACCGCCACCTGGCAGCAGATGTCCGGCGACAGCGCCTTCCCGTTCCTCAACGGCGGCGATCCGTACACCGTCAACCTGGTCACCTACAACACCTTCACCCGCGCCGGGCTCGACTCCTGGCAACTGCGCTACGACTACGACTTCGTCGCGATGGGCATTCCCGGGTTGAGTTTCATGACCCGCTACACCGACGGCCGCCACGCCGAAACCGCCACGCTCAGCAATGGCCGCGAGCGCGAGCGCGACACCGACATCACCTACGTCATCCAGAGCGGCCCGTTCAAGGACGTCAGCCTGCGCTGGCGCAATGTCACCTTCCGTTCCGGCAATGGCCTGACCAATGCCGTGGACGAGAACCGCCTGATCATCGGCTACACCGTGGCGCTGTGGTAACCGCGCCCCTTCAAAGGAGAACAGCATGTCCGCCGCCCCTACCCTGCAAAGCTTCATCGCCGGCCGCTGGATCGGCCAGCACGGCGCCCAGGCCCTGCGCAGCGCCCTCGACGGCCACGTCCTGGCCTACAGCCACGAAGAGCGCCCGGACTTCGCCGAAGCCGTGGATTTCGCCCGGGCCCAGGGCCTCAAGCAACTGCTGGCCATGGATTTCCAGCAGCGCGCCGCCCGCCTCAAGGCCCTGGCGCTGTACCTGGCCGAGCGCAAGGAGCAGCTCTACGCCCTGTCCCACCACTCCGGCGCCACCCGCGCCGACAGCTGGATCGACATCGAGGGCGGCAACGCCACGCTGTTCGCCTATTCCAGCATGGGCCGGCGCGAACTGCCGTCGGGCAACCTGGTGCATGAAGGCCCGGCAATTGCGCTGGGCAAGAACGGCCACTTCGCCGGCAGCCATATCCTGGTGCCGCGCACAGGCGTGGCCGTGCATATCAACGCCTTCAACTTCCCGATCTGGGGCATGCTGGAGAAGTTCGCCCCGACCTTCCTCGCCGGCATGCCGTGCATCGTCAAGCCTGCCACCTCGACCAGCTACCTGACCGAGGCCGTGGTGCGTCTGATGAACGAATCGGGCCTGTTGCCGGCCGGCAGCCTGCAACTGGTGATCGGCAGCACCGGCGATCTGCTCGACCGCCTGCAGGGCCAGGACGTGGTGACCTTCACCGGTTCCGCCGACACGGCGGCCAAGCTGCGCGTGACCCCGAACCTGATCCGCCACTCGGTGCCCTTCACCGCCGAGGCCGACTCGCTCAACTGCGCCATCCTCGGCCCGGACGTCAGCCCCGACAGCGAGGAGTTCGAGCTGTACATCAAGGAAGTGGCGCGGGAGATGACCACCAAGGCCGGGCAGAAATGCACGGCGATCCGCCGCGCCATCGTCCCGGCCAGGCACCTCGACGCGGTGGCCAGCCGCCTGCGCGAACGCCTGCGCAAGGTGGTGGTGGGCGATCCTGCGGTCGAGGGCGTGCGCATGGGCGCGCTGGCCTCCCACGACCAGCAGCGCGATGTCGGCGAACGCGTGCGCCAATTGCTGGACAGCTGCGAGCAGTTGCTGGGGGCCAGTGACGGTTTCACCCCGGTCGGCGATGGCGTGGCCGAGGGCGCGTTCTTCGCCCCGACCCTGCTGCTGGCCCGCGACCCGCATGCCGAGGGCGGCGCCCACGATATCGAGGCGTTCGGCCCGGTGAGCACGCTGATGGCCTACGACGACCTCGACGAAGCCCTGACCCTGGCCGCCCGCGGCAAGGGCAGCCTGGTGGCATCGCTGGTCACCGCCGACCGCGCCGTGGCGGCCAAGGCCATTCCGGTGGCGGCGGCCTGGCACGGGCGGCTGCTGGTGCTCGACAGCGAGGCGGCCAAGGAATCCACCGGCCATGGCTCGCCATTGCCGCAACTCAAGCACGGCGGCCCCGGCCGTGCGGGCGGCGGTGAAGAGCTGGGCGGGCTGCGCGCGGTCAAGCACTACCTGCAGCGCGCCGCCGTGCAGGGCTCGCCGAGCATGCTGATGGCGGTGACCGGCGAATACGTGCGCGGCGCCGAGGTGATCGAGACCGAGGTGCACCCGTTCCGCCGTCATTTTGACGACCTGCGCATCGGCGAATCGCTGCTGACCCACCGCCGCACCGTGACCGAGGCCGACCTGGTCAACTTCGGCTGCCTGTCGGGCGATCACTTCTACATGCACTTCGACGAGATCGCGGCGAAGCAGTCGCAGTTCGGCAAGCGCATCGCCCACGGTTACTTCGTGCTGTCGGCGGCGGCCGGGTTGTTTGTTTCTCCGGGCGAAGGGCCAGTGCTGGCCAACTATGGCCTGGACACCCTGCGCTTCATTACCCCGGTGGGGATCGGCGACACCATCCAGGCGCGCTTGACCTGCAAGCGCAAGATCGACCAGGGCAAGACCAGTCCGCAGGGGCAGGCGCAAGGGGTGGTGGCGTGGGATGTGGAGGTGACCAACCAGCTGGGTGAGCTGGTGGCCAGTTATGACATCTTGACGTTGGTGGTGAAGCGGTGAGCGTGGTTGGGTTGCGAGGGGCTTGGCGATAGGCGGCCATCCCTTTCAAGGTCTTGCGATTACTGGGGTCGCTTTGCGACCCTTTCGCGGCACAAGGCCGCTCCTACAGGAGATTCGCGCCCCCTTGTAGGAGCGGCCTCGTGCCGCGAAAGGGCTGCAAAGCAGCCCCGGCAATTCCAAGCCGGACGCCAAGTCTCAACACCTTGAAATTGCCATCACTATGCCACCTCGCACATCCGCCCTACATCGCGCAATGCTCCCTCGGCGCTATAGTCGGCCCATCGCCCCATAGCCAGCCCCCCTTCCTGGCGGTGGGTGCGCCGTACCGAGAACAATGCCAAGGAAGCAACGCGATGATCCCCATGTCCTTCCCCTTCAAGTCCCTGGTCCTGCTTGCCGGCCTCGCCACCCTGGCCGGTTGCCAGACCGCCAGCCCCAGCGCCGACACCCTCAAGCAGCGTACCGAGGTCACCCTCGGCGTGCCGGTAAGCAAGGTCAGCAACCTGCGCAGCGACTCCAACACCACCTACTTCACCGCCAGCACCTCCAAGGGCCAGTTTGACTGCCAGGTGCCCAGCGGCGGTCTGGTCGCCGTGGCCGGCATGGGCATCTACACCCCGTCACCAACTTGCTGGAAGGAAGGCCAGGCCCCCGTCTTCCAGTGACACCCTCAAGCGCCGGCCTGAACCGCCGGCGCCGCTGCCGTCTCGCGCAGGGCGCGCAACGCCGCGCGCAACTCGGCAGGTCGCACCGGCTTGGCCAGCACCGCGATACCCCGCGCGTGCAAGGCGCCCTGCAGCCTGTCGATGTCGTGACCGGTCATGATCAGCGCCGGCACATCGGCACCGCGCTGCGCGCGCAACTGGTCGATGCAGTCAATGCCGGTAGCCTGCGGTCCCAGGTCATAGTCGGCGACGATCACATCACAGTCGCTGACCAGGCCATGGGGCGAACTCTCGGCCTGCACCTCGCACCCCCAGCGTTGCAACAAGGCACTGGTGGCCTGCAGCACGTTGTGGTCGTCCTCCACCAGGCACACCCGCAGCCCGGTGAGCAGGCCCGCCTGCACGGCCTGCTCAAGCGTGGCCCGCGGCACTTGCGCAGGGGCCCTGGCCAACCCCTGCAGGGTCACGCAGGTGCCATGCCCCAGGCGCGAGCGCAGGCTGACCTGCAGGCCCATCAACCGCCCCAGGCGCTTGACGATGGCCAGACCCAGGCCAACCCCCTCGACATCCTTGTCGCGTGCCTCGCGCACCCGGTAGAACTCCTCGAACACCCGGTCCTGGTGCTCCTCGGCAATCCCCCGACCCTGGTCGCAGACAACGATGGCCAGGCCCTGCCCGCAAGGCCGCACGCCGATCAGCAACCGGCGTCCGGTGGCGTACTTGAAGCTGTTGGACAACACGTTCTGCACCATGGTCGCCAGCATGCCCGGATCGGCGCGGATCCAGTGACGGCTCGGCACCAGGCGCATCTCGACCCCGGCCCAGCGCGCCGCCTCGCTGTTCTGGCGCAGCAGCTCGCGCAGGAAGCCGTCCACGGCAAAGGTCTCCCATTTCGGCTGCACCCGGCCGTTGTCCAGGGTGTACAGGTCGAGAATCGAGCGGAACAGCTGCGAGACGTTGAGCAGCGAGCGGTCGATGCTGTCCACCAGGCGCCGCTCCTCCTCGCCCAGGCGTGCCTCGCGCAGGCAGGCGGTGAACAGGCCGATCGAGTGGATCGGCTGGCGCAGGTCGTGGCTGGCCTGGGCCAGGAAGCGGGATTTCTCGCGGGTCGCGGCCTCGGCCAGGGCCGTGGCCTTGCGCGTGCGCTCCAGCAACAGGTGGGCATAGAACGGGATCAGGGTGCTGGTGGTCAGCAGCATCGGCAGTAGAAACGGCTGCTCCTGCCAGTAGGGGGTCAGCCGCCAAACCACCAACAACGCCCCCAGGGCCAGCACAGTGGCAATGGCCAGGTAGCGCGAACCGAAGCGCATGCCGTTGCCCAGGTTGATCCACACCATCACCGCATACAGCGGCAGCGCGGTTTCGCCGCCGACCACCAGGCCGAAGCTGGTGCCGGTGTAGTCACCGAGCATGCCGAAGATCCGCCGCGCCGGATAATGCCCCGGCCAGCGCTTGATAGCCTGGCGCATGCCGATCGAAACCACCACGAAAGCGGCGTAGTAGAGTATCACCGGCAGATAGGTGGCCGGCGAGCGACCCGGCAGGAAGCCCAGCAGCGCCACGTAGCTGATCGCGCAGGAGGCGACGATGATGCGCAGGTTGGCCTGGTCCAGTTCGTTGTTCTTTTCGAACTTCATGGGGTAACGTCCTTGTGCGCCAGTCGGCATTTGCGGCAAGCATCATGGGAAAATGCCGCAGTTGACTGCTAAATTAGCATGTGTCGGACGACAGGGAGTTCCTCGACGTGAGTTGTCGCATCATCGTGGCAGATGACCATCCGCTGTTCAGGGAAGCCATGGTCAACACCGTGCGGCGCATCCTGCCCGAAGCCCGGCTGGAGGAAGCCGGCAGCCTGGCCGACGTGCTGCGCCTGGCGACCCTGGGCACAACGCCCGATACCCTGATCCTCGATCTGCGCTTTCCCGGCCTGACCTGCATCGGTCGCCTCGCCGAGCTGCGCCGGCAACTGCCGCGTACCACGCTGATCGTGGTGTCGATGGTCGACGACCCGGAGGTGATCTGCGAAGTCATGGCCGCCGGCGTCGATGGTTTCATCGGCAAGAGCGTCAGCCCCGCGGAGATCGGCACGGCCATCCTCGCCATCCGCGCCGGCGAGGTGGTGGTCAACTACCTGCCCAGCGGCCTGCTGCCGCAACTGGGGGCTTCCAGCGAGCTGGAACAGCTCACCCACCGCCAGCAGGACGTGTTGCGCCTGATCGCCCAAGGCAAGACCAACAAGGAGATCGCACGTGCGCTGGATATCTCGCCGTTCACGGTGCGTATTCATGTGTCTTCGCTGCTCAAGACCCTCAATGTGCCGACCCGCACGGCGGCGGCGGTCAAATATTCGGGCAATTAAGCGCAGATCGGGCTGTCAGCTGTCGCGGGGCCCTGTGGGAGCGGGTTCACCCGCGAACACCGGCGCAGCCGGTGCCATATACCGCGTTGCTTTATTCGCGGGTAAACCCGCTCCCACAGGATATGTGACTCGCTGTCGGGCGTTGTTCCCTGCGCGGGTTCACACCCGCCAGTGCACATCGGTAATGCCATGCCGCTCGGCCATCGGCCGGCTGACCTTTTTGATCTTTTCCCGTCCGAACTTCGGGATGATCCCCAATCCCGCATCGCAACTGGCCCAGTGCCAGGCTTCGGCGTTGTCCATGTGTTCCTGGCGGATGATGAACCGCCGCGGCTCTCCGTGCAGCCGATATTCAATGGTGTACAGCTGGGGACTTGGCATTGCCGCAGGCCCTCCTCTTCTCCATGGATGACTCTTTGACTGATCGTGGTGTTCCATGAAAATTCAATAAATTGTCAGGCAGACTGAAGGGAGGGCCAGCCCATTACAAAGTTGCCCGGATTGGTTTGCCTGGTCCCGCCGCGCAGGCCGTCCGGGCTCACGCATGCACGCTCCATTGCACCGCATCCGCAGCGATCGGCAACTCGTCGATGGCATGGATCATCCCGCTGGCCAGCGCCTCCTGCGGCTCCAGGATGCGCGGATAGGCCATCAAATAACGCGGCACGTCGAGCACTTCGCTGGCACCTTCGGTCCGCTCGGCAACAATCTGCGCATACAGGCGCAGGTCGTAGTCCAGGCTCATGGCGTATTCGGCCATGCGCGCATGGTCTACCGAACCGTGCAAGGTCCAGTGGAAGGGATGAAACAGGAACTTGCTGCAGGCACAGGCCGTACGGTGAACACCGGCAAGGAACAGGATATTGCCCATCGATTCGACCGTGCCCAGGTTGTGGGTATGCACCGGCACCGGCAAGGCGCGCAGGAAGTTGTACAGGGTGAAACCGTAGCTGCACTCGCCGCCCATGGTGGCGATATTCAGCTGCAATACCTCGGCGCCCTGCTGCAAAGCCTTGGAGCAGGTACTGATCAGGTTGCCGCAGGTCGCGGAGTTGATCGGGCCGGTGTAGTGGATGATGTGTCTGGCCATGTCGTCCTCCAGGGTCAGTCAGGCGTGTTCTTTTGCGCAGAGTCACTGCCCGGCACCGTCGTGTCGTGCTCGCCCATTCGCTGGTAATGCTTGCGCAGCGCATGCAGTTCGGCCGGCCCCATGTCCTCGAGGTCGAGCAGTGCCTTGTGCGCCCGCTTGGTGGTGCGCAGCAGCTCGTCGATCTTGATGTGCAACTCATCGTTGTCGCGGTTCTGGGTGTTCTGGATAAGGAACACCATCAGGAAGGTGATGATCGTGGTCGAGGTGTTGATCACCAGTTGCCAGGTATCGTTGAAGTGGAACAACGGCCCGCTCACGCCCCAGGCGATGATCAGCATCAATGCGATGGCGAAAGTCACCGGGCGTCCACTGTGGTTGGCCAGCCATTGGGCAAACCGGTCGAATTTCATGGCTGGATCTCCTTCAGGCCGATTGCCCGGCTTCGCCAGGCTGGCCTATGTCCGGGTCGTCTGATTGCACCTGCGGCTCGTCATCCTCCGGTTGCACCGGGGATTGTGGTCGATTGTCGTCGGTATCGTTGTCGCTGTTCATGGACTCACCTCGATTTGCACGCCGGCATGCGGTGGAGACCCACAAGGCGGGCAAAGTTCCGGTTTTTCTCGCCCCCTTCGGCAGGTGTTCTCACAGTGCAGGGCGCCTCCCTGCACTGCTGTTGTTCACCCGCTAAATATTTGCCTCGCGGTCCTTCAGGCAACTGGTCCGAAAAACCGAGAATATTTTTACTGCGATGACTGACAGCCCAGTCATAACTGAACACAGACCTTCCTGTGTTCGACCAGAGGTAAGCCATCATGGCTAACAATCAGGACAAGGGCGGCGACCGTAGCGCCGACAACAATATGGGCAACGCCGGCCAACAAGGCGGCCACGGCTCAGCAGGCGACATGACCGACCGGCAGAAAGGCGGCCAGCAAGGCGGTCAACGGCCTGATAACAAGACCGACAAGGATTGGGCGCAGTCCCAGGATACCGGGCGAAAAGGCGGGCAATCGGTGGAACAGCCTGATGACAGGGAGAACCTTACCGACACTGGAAAAGTCGGTGGTCAACAACGCGACCAAGACCAGGGCATGGACAAGGAACGCTGATTCCGAAGGGGTCCAACCAGGGCGACATCGTTCGCCCTGGATCGTATCGAACGGTTCCGGTCCTGCCGGTATGTGAGGCCGCGAATGCTTTAACGAGGTAACAGCCATGATCGACCCCAACCATCCAGACCCTTATGTCGATGAAGTACCGCACGATCCCGGCGAAAAGGTCCCAACGCCCGCTCCGGAACATAAGGTACCCGACTGGCCGGAAGGCCAGGTGCCACCCGAGGAACAATCCGACGGATGACGGCACCTTGGTGCAGCATGGTCATCAGCCAGAGGTGAACCGGTTTCCCAGCCAGCGCCACTCGTCAATCCTGCTGAACCCTCTCGCTCCGCTACCGGTCGCTACTGATAAGTACACGAACGTAGGAAGCCCTCGTGAGCGAGATCCGCATTGGTATTTCCGGTTGGCGCTATGGCCCATGGCGCAAGGGCTTCTACCCCAGGGGACTGTGCCAGGGGGCGCTATGAACGGGACCCTGCCCGCCCCCCGCTGCATCATCGACAAGGTCAGCGCCGTGCACCGCCTGACGGTGCTGACCCTCAACGTGCACAAGGGCTTTACCCTGTTCAACCGCCGCTTCATCCTGCCGGAGCTGCGCGAGGCGGTCCGCTCGACAGGCGCCGACCTGGTGTTTCTGCAGGAGGTCCACGGCAGCCATCAACAGCATGCCGAGCGCCACCCCACCTGGCCGCAGACCCCACAGTACGAATTTCTCGCCGACAGCATGTGGCCGCAGTTCGCCTACGGGCGCAACGCGGTCTATCCCCATGGCGATCATGGCAACGCCCTGCTGTCGAAGTTTTCGATCCGCGCCTACGACAACCTGGACGTCTCGATCCACGGCAACGAGGAGCGCGGTCTGCTGCACTGCCAGCTCGAAGTACCCGGCCATGAGCAGGTACACGCGATCTGCGTGCACCTGGGGCTGCGCGAAGACCATCGCCAGCGCCAGGTCGACCTGCTGCTGGCGTTGCTCGACAGCCTGCCGGCGGACGAACCGGTCATCGTCGCTGGCGACTTCAACGACTGGCGCCTGAAAGCGGATGCGCGGCTGTCGGGCCATCTGCGCGAAGCCTTTGGCAAGCCAGCGCGCAGCTTTCCCGCCCGCCTGCCCCTGCTGCGCCTGGATCGCATCTATCTGCGCAATGCTCAGGCCTGCGAGGCGCAAGTGTTGGCCAGGTACCCGTGGTCGCACCTCTCCGACCATGCCCCGCTAGTGGCGCAGGTGACGCTATGAAGCAGTCCTGGAGCGACGGCAACCGTGTCGAACTGCTGATCAATGGCGAGCAGTACTACCCGCGCGTGTTCGAGGCCGTGGCCCAGGCGCGCAAGGAAATCCTCCTGGAAACCTTCATCATCTACGACGACAAGGTCGGCCAACCCTTGCGCCAGGCCCTGATCGACGCCGCGCGGCGCGGGGTGCGGGTCGAGGTGGCGGTGGACGGCTACGGCACCGCGGACCTGCCCGACGACTTCATCGCCTCGATGACCGAGGCCGGGGTGCGTTTCCATTCGTTCGATCCGCAACCACGGCTGGCCGGCATGCGCACCAACCTGTTCCGCCGCCTGCACCGCAAGATCCTGGTGATCGACGGGCAACGCGCGTTCATCGGCGGCATCAACTACAGCGCCGACCACCTCGGTGATTTCGGTCCGCAGGCCAAGCAGGACTACGCGGTGGAGGTCGTCGGCCCGGTGGTGGCCCAGGTGCACGCATCCTCCTGCCGCATGCTCGCACCAGTGCTGGATACCACCAGCCTGGTACAGCCGACCTGCACCGCCGCAGGCCCGGCCAGCGCCGTGCTGGTGGAGCGCGACAACCGGCGCCATCGCAACGATATCGAGGTCTGCTACCTGCAGGTCTTCCGTGAGGCCAGGCAACGTATCGTCGTGGCCAACGCCTACTTCTTCCCCGGCTATCGCCTGCTGCGCGAACTGCGCAACGCCGCCCGGCGCGGGGTCGAGGTGACCCTGATCCTCCAGGGGCAACCAGACATGCGCTGGGTACGCGCCCTCTCGCGGCTGCTCTACAACTACCTGCTGCGCGACGATGTGCGCATCCACGAGTACTGCCAGCGTCCGTTGCACGGCAAGGTGGCGCTGGTGGACGACGACTGGTCCACGGTGGGCTCGAGCAACCTCGACCCGCTGAGCCTGTCGTTCAACCTCGAAGCCAACCTGCTGATCCGCGACCGGGCGTTCAACGACGAGCTCTACCAACACCTGAGCGAGCTCACCCGCGAACACTGCAAGACCGTGACGCTGGAGCGCATGGTGCGTGGCTACTGGTGGCGCGCACCCTTGATTTTCCTGGGTTTCCACATCACCCGCTATTTCCCGCGTATCGCCGGCTGGTTCCCCGCGCATCGGCAGCGCCTGCAGTCGCTGCAAGCCGCCAGCGAGGCCCCGGCCGACTACCACGGGGGCAAGACCTGATGGCCACGCCACGCTGGAAGACCTGGGGCAAACGCCTGCTGAGCGTACTGTTCCTGGTGTTGATCCCGGTGCTGCTGTTCACCCTGGCGCGTAACCTGGACTGGAACGAAGTGCGCCAGTCACTGCTGGCCTACCGACCCTCGACCCTGGCCCAGGGGTTGCTGCTGGCCCTGTGCAGCTATCTGGTGTTCGCCAGCTACGACCTGCTCGCCCGCGCCTACACCGGCCATCGCCTGCCGGCCCGCCAGGTGCTGCCGGTGGCGTTCGTCTGCTATGCGTTCAACCTCAACTTTACCACCTGGGTCGGCGGGGTGGCCCTGCGCTATCGCCTGTACGGCAGGCTGGGGCTGGATACCCCGACCATCACGCGCATCCTCACCCTGGGCCTGTTGACCAACTGGATGGGTTACCTGCTGTTGGCCGGAACGGTGTTCGCGTTGGGCTTGGTCAAGCTGCCGGATAGCTGGGCGGTGGGCGCCGGCGGCCTGCGCCTGATAGGCGTCATGATGGTGGCGATCACGTTGGCTTACCTGTTCGCCTGTGCCTTCGCCAAGCGGCGAACGTGGGAGCTGCGCGGGCACGAAGTCACTCTGCCGAGCATGCGCCTGGCGTTGGGCCAGGTGGTCCTGGGGGCCAGCAACTGGGCTTTGATGGCGGCGTTGATCCACCTGCTGCTGCCGCCGGAACTGTTCTATCCCTCGGTGCTGGGGGTATTGCTGATCAGCTGCGTGGCGGGCGTGGTCGCGCATATTCCCGCCGGGCTTGGCGTGTTGGAGGCCGTGTTCCTCGCCCTGCTCCACGGCCAGCTCGGCCAGGGCTCGCTGGTCGCCGCGCTGCTGGGTTATCGAACGTTGTACTACCTGATTCCGCTGCTGTTGGCGGTGGTCACCTACCTGATCCTCGAGAAGCGCGCCAAGGCCTTGCGCCAACAGGCCGGGCCGGCCCTCGACAAGCGCTGAAGGCCCTTCGGGCCTGGGAGGTACTTGGCCAACCCCGATGCCACAGGGCGTGACGAGCCCTCCACCCGCCCTGCCGTGCCCAAGGATGCGCGGATCATCACCTATTACTGCGACACCCCGAGCCTGGGCCAGGCGCGTAGCGATTGTGAGCGCAACAACGCCGAAGTCCCAACGAGGCAAGCTCAGCCTATGCCGTTGCCGTTGCCGTTGCCGTTGCCGTTGCCGTTGCCGTTGCCGATCAAAAGTTTAGCCCCATAGCCCGCTAGCGACAGCTGCGTCAGCCCAGGCGCCGCCCGTACCTTCGCGACTTCAGGAGGCCGAACGCAGGCCTTGCGGAGGGAGGTGACGGGCATGGATGCCCGTCAAGCGCTGGGGCCCAGGATGGGCCCTGCAGCGCGGTCCTCCCGGGAGCAAGGCCGGAGTGAGGGGACCCGGAGCGAAGCGTAGGGCCGGATGAATGGAGCGAGGATTTTTTGGTTCCTTTTTGATCCTTCAAAAAGGAACTCGCCGTAAGGGCGAAAAGGTGACTATGCGTCGACATTGCAAATGAATGCACTTACAACCCTTAAAACCAGCACCGGCCGACTTTGACTTTGACTTTGACTTTGACTTCTAGAGCATGTGTATTGAAAGTTATATGCGCATTCATTTGCGATGGTGACGCAAAGTCACCTTTCCGCCCTTACGGCGGGTCCCTTTTTGAAGGATCAAAAAGGAACCAAAAAATCCTCGCTCCATCATCCGGCCCCTACGCTTCGCTCCGGGGTTCCCTCGCTTCGTTCTTGCTCCCGGGAGGACCGCGCTGAACGCCCCATCCTGGGGCGCAGCGCTTGACGGCCATCCATGGCCGTCACCTCCCTCCGCAAGAACTCCACTCGGCCTCCTGAAGTCGCAATTGGCGGCGCCTGAACTATCGCGCACTTAGAAGCAAGATCAAGATCAAGATCAAAATAACTACTGCTGCTGTGCGTACATTGATGTAGCAATTCGCTCTTCACCGGAGATTTCAACGAAAGGGCCGTCGAGAGTGAAAGAACCTTATGGCGATATAGGATCACTCGCCGGGAATATTTCATCCAGCGCGTTATCGACATTACTCTCCTTCGGCCGGGTCATCTCACCACATTTGCAATCGGCCATACGACAAGGCTCCCCATCGCGATGCCCCGTCGCACAGGCTTCGCAGCAATAGGCCTTGCCATCCTGGACCACGGCATTGGCATCCACGGTGCAGGAACAGTGGTTGCAGGAACAGCGTTGCTCATTCATCACGGCTCTCTCCTGTCGTCATCAGGCACCACCTCATCGACCCACGGCTCACCATCCAACGGCGCCGAGCGGGCCAGTTCGGCCTCGTCCAGGCCGATGCCACCACCGATCTCGTGGGCCTCCACCTGGCGCAGGGTCTGGTCGGCAGGTCCGCTGCCTGTGCCTGGTTCATGCGGGTCTCGAGCGCCGGTTTCATCGAACAGCGTATCCGGGCTCAAATCGTCGAGGGTGACATTGTCCTCGTGCAGGCTGTCGCCCAGGGTCTCGC
Organism: Pseudomonas sp. DVZ6; assembly: GCF_024259445.1. Classification (NCBI taxonomy): domain Bacteria; kingdom Pseudomonadati; phylum Pseudomonadota; class Gammaproteobacteria; order Pseudomonadales; family Pseudomonadaceae; genus Pseudomonas; species Pseudomonas sp. DVZ6. Next base: position 39,176 of record NZ_JANCLM010000002.1, on the reverse strand, counting down.
CACCGGTCATGCCGCTTTCGGCGACGCGCCGGGGCGGGTAGTCCTCGGCGATCTCGCGCGCCGGACGCTCGTCGCCGACACGCCCCTGGCGCTCATCGCGGCGCTCGCTGAAATCCAGCTCGTGGACGCTGCCCATGCGGTCCTCGGTGTCGTCTATATCAACCTGCGGTCTTGGGTCATCGGGTCCAGGCATGAACGTTCTCCGTCAGTGGGCTTCACACGGTCGACTGCCCCCACCAAGCAATGATTCAGAGTTTCTTCACAGGCACCGCCCCGCGCTTTTTTTGAACTCCGCGCCGCACCGCCGCCTCCCAATCCTGAGACCCCGCGAACCGTCCCGGAGCCCGCCATGGCCAAGCCCCTGCAGGAGTACCAGCGCAAGCGCGATTTCAACGCCACGCCCGAGCCGGCTGGCAAGCGCGCCAGGTCACGCTCGGCCCACGCCCTGCAGTACTGCATCCAGAAGCACGATGCCAGCCACCTGCATTACGACTTTCGCCTGGAACTCGACGGCACCCTTAAGAGCTGGGCGATCCCCAAGGGGCCCTCGCTCGACCCCAAGGTCCGGCGCCTGGCGGTGCACGTGGAAGATCACCCACTGGACTACGCCAACTTCGAAGGACACATTCCCGAAGGCCATTACGGCGCCGGTGATGTGATCGTCTGGGACCGGGGTGTCTGGGAGCCCGAGGGCGATCCGCATGAAACCTATGCCAAGGGCAAGCTGCGCTTTCGCCTGCAAGGCGAGAAGCTGTCGGGAATCTGGAACCTGTTCCGCACCCACCTGGCTGGCAAGAAAGAGCAGTGGATGCTGGTCAAATCCCATGACGGACAGGCGCGCAGCGAATCCGACTACCGCATCGTCGAGGCCCTGCCGGACAGTGTGCTGAGCGAGCGCACCCTGCCACCGCGGCGCCCGACCAAGGCAACCGCTTCCACGCGCAAGCGCAAGGCCGGTCGCAAAGCCCTGCCGGCGCTGCTCCAGCCACAACTGGCGACGTTGCTTGACTCACCTCCCAGCGGCGACTGGCGTTACGAAGTGAAGTTCGATGGCTACCGGATCCTGGCGCGCATCGACGGTGACGACGTACGCCTGTTTACCCGCAATGGCCACGACTGGAGTGCGAAGATGCCTCGTCAGGTCAAGGCGCTCAAGGCACTGGGGGTCGACACGGCGTGGCTGGACGGCGAGATGGTGGTGGTCGACGACAACGGCGTGGCCGATTTCCAGGCCTTGCAGAACGCCTTCGACTCCGAGCACGACGAACGCATCACCTATTACCTGTTCGACCTGCCCTGGCTGGGCGGCGAGGATCTGCGCGAACTGCCGCTACAGGCCCGTCGCGCCACCCTGGTCAAGCTGCTGGAAGACAACGCTTCGCCGCTGCTCAGGTATTCCACCGATTTCAACGAGCCGGTTGACTCGCTGCTCGACAGCGCCTGTCGGCTGGAGCTCGAGGGGCTGATCGGCAAGCGTGCCGACAGCCCGTACATCGGCCGGCGCAGCAGCGACTGGATCAAGCTCAAGTGCAAGCAGCGCCAGGAATTCGTGATCGTCGGCTATACCGACCCCAAGGGCAGCCGCCACGGCTTTGGCGCCCTGCTGCTGGCCCTGCACGACCATGACAACGGCCAGCTGCGCTACGCCGGCAAGGTCGGCACCGGCTTCAGCGCCGCCACCCTGGACAGCATCCTCACCCGACTGAAACCGCTGCAGACCGCCAAGCCGCCCTTGGCCAGCCCTCCCACCGGAGCCGAAGCCCGCGGCGTGCACTGGCTCAAACCGCAACTGCTGGCAGAAGTCGCCTACGCCCAGATGACCCGCGAAGGCATCGTCCGCCATTCAGTGTTCCACGGTCTGCGCGACGACAAGCCCGCCACCGCCATCGACCTGGAGCCAGCGATGCCCGCCAAGCACGTAGCACAACCCGAGGGCCTGGGCACCCTGCGCCTGACCCACCCCGACCGCGTGGTCGACGCAACCACCGGGGCCACCAAACGCCAGGTCGCACAGTACTACGCCCAGGTCGCCGACTGGCTGCTGCCGCAGCTCAAGGATCGGCCCGTGGCCCTGGTCCGGGCACCGGATGGCCTGGGCGGCGAGCTGTTCTTCCAGAAGAACGCCGGCCAGTTGCACATCCCCCACGTGCTCAGCTACAGCAAGGCCCAGGCCGGCCAGGCGGCCATGGTGCTCAACCGCGCCGACAGCCTGCTGGGCGCGGTGCAGATGAACACCCTCGAACTGCACACCTGGAATGCCACCACCAAGGACTTCGACAAGCCCGACCGCTTCGTACTCGACCTCGACCCTGATCCCGCACTGCCTTGGAAGGCCATGCTCGAGGCCACCCAACTGACTCTCACCCTGCTCGATGAGCTGGGCCTGAAGGTGTTCCTCAAGACCAGCGGCGGCAAGGGCATGCACCTTGTCGTGCCGTTGACCCGGCGCGCCGGTTGGGACGAGGTGAAGGACTTCAGCCACGCCTTGGTCGAGCACATGGCCGGCCTGTTCCCCGATCGCCTCAGCGCCGTGTCCGGGCCAAAGAACCGGGTCGGGCGGATCTTCATCGACTACCTGCGCAACGGCAAGGGCGCCACCACCGTGGCCGCCTACTCGCTGCGCGCCCGCGAGGGATTGCCAGTGTCGGTGCCGATCTGGCGCGAGGAACTGACTCAGCTTAAAGGCGCCAACCAATGGAACATCGGCAACCTGCAGGCCCGGCTTGCCGAGGTGGACGATCCGTGGGCCGACATGGCCAGGACCCGCCAGTCGATCACCGTGCGCATGCGCAAGCAACTGGGGATTGCCTGATGGAATCGACCCACTTTGATCAGCTGCTACACCGGCTCGCTGCTCGTTCGCAGCCCCTCGAACTCGAACCCTTGCTGCCGGAGCTGCTGCAGGCTCTGCAGCGCGAACACCTCGACCTGCTCCCCTTGCCGGGCCAGGGGCAGACCCTGGAGCGCTGGCGGGCACTGGCGCGGGTCGCCGCTTGCGATCTCAGCCTGGCCAAACTCTACGAAGGCCATACCGACGCCTTGGCGATCCTTGCCGAGTGCGGCGCCGCTCATCATGCCGGTGAAGGGACCTGGGGCGTGTGGGCTGCCGAACCGCCGGATGCCCGCACCCTCATCGTCGAACGGAACGGCGAGCAGGTTCGCCTGCAAGGCCGCAAGGCCTGGTGTTCGGGGGCGTTGCAGATCGACCGTGCGCTGCTGACCGCCTGGCAAGACGACCAGCCTCAACTGGTGGCCATCGAGCTGCGCCATCCCAGCCAGCGCATCCATGCCGACCACTGGCAGGCCGTCGGCATGGCCACCACCACCAGTGTCGCCATCGCGTTCGACGACTCGCCGGGGTTGGCCATCGGCAAGCCCGGCCAGTACCTGTCCCGTCCGGGCTTCTGGCACGGCGGCGCGGGCATCGCCGCCTGCTGGTACGGCGCCGCCGAAGCCTTGGCGGACTACCTGCGCGAACACTGCCGCAAACCCCGGCCCGACCCGCACGCCGATGCCCACCTGGGCGCGGTCGATGCCGCCTTGTTCGGGGCCCGTGCCGCCCTGCGCGAATGCGCCGCCTGGATCGACCGGCACCCTCACGACGATGCCAGTTTCGAGGTGCGCCGCACCCGCGCCCAGGTCGAGCAGGCGGTCGAGTTGGTCATCCAGCATGTCGGCCGGGCGCTGGGCGCCACACCGTTCTGTTGCAGCAGCCATTTTGCCCGGCTCAGCGCCGACCTGCCGGTATACCTGCGGCAAAGTCACGCAGAACGCGACCTGGCCGAGCAGGGGCGGCAACTGACCGACATGCCTGCAGGAGCATGGCAACTATGAGCCAGAATCTGATTCAGACCGCTGACGGCACGCCATGGAGCGCCTGGCAGCAATCCGCGCACCTGGCCCGGGCCACCTGGCTGACACCCGACCGACTGTGCCCGCCCGGCAGACGGCTGGTGCTGCTGGCGCCGCACCCGGACGACGAAATCCTCATGGCCGGCGGCCTGTTGGCCAGCTTCCACGGCCGGGAACAGGACCTGGTGCTGATTTCCGCCACCAACGGCGAGGCCAGCCATCCGCATTCCAGCCAGTGGACCGAGCACCGCCTGCGCCATCAGCGCCCCCTTGAGAGCCGCCATGCCCTGCACAAGCTGGAGCTGGACCTCAACCGCGTCGATTGGCGACGACTCAATCTCAAGGACGGCGCCCTGCCACGCGACGAGGCTTTCCTGGTCACGCACCTGGAACAGTTGCTCCAACCCGACGACCTGCTGCTGACCACCTGGCGTGGCGATGGGCACTGCGATCATGAAGCCGCCGGCCGCGCCTGCGCCCGGGCGGCCCAGTCGCGCCGCGCGCAGTTGGCCGAAGTACCCGTGTGGGCCTGGCACTGGGCCGTTCCCGACCATCCGCGCCTGCCTTGGCCCCAGGCATATCGCCTCCAGCTCGACGAAACGCGCCTGGCGCGCAAGCGCGAGGCCCTGGCCGCCCATGCCAGCCAGTTGCAGCCCGATGGCGATCGTCCGCCGGTACTGCCCGAACAGCTGCAGGCCTGCCTGCTGCAACCCTTCGAACTGGTCTTCCTGTCAATGGAGTCGCCATGAGCCTCGACGCGCAGTACTTCGCCGACCTGTATGCCGGCAACGATGACCCGTGGGCCTTTCGCACCCGCTGGTACGAACGACGCAAGCGCGACCTGGCCCTGGCCAGCCTGCCGCGCCAGTGCTACGCGCGCGTGTTCGAGCCAGCCTGCGCCAACGGCGAATTGAGCGTCCTGCTGGCCGGGCGCTGCGCCGACCTGCTGTGCCAGGACATCGACGCCACCGCCGTGGCCCTGGCCCGCCAGCGGCTGGCAGGCGTGAGCCATGCCCGCGTCGAACAGGGACACCTGCCGGGCGATTGGCCGGGCGGGCAGTTCGATCTGATCGTGCTCAGCGAGATCGGCTACTACCTGGACCCCACCGAGTGGCTGCAGGTGATCGAGCAATCGGTGGCCAGCCTGAGCCATGGCGGCGGCCTGCTGGCCTGCCACTGGCGCCATCCCATCGCCGGTTGCCCGCAGGATGGTCGCGAAGTCCATGGTCTGCTGGCCCGACACCTGCCGCTGTACCCGCTGCTGTGCCACGAGGAGGCGGATTTCCTGCTCGAGTACTGGTCGTGCCAGCCCAGCCTCGTGGACCTGGACGAGACCTGCCCATGATCGCCGTCATCATTCCGGCCCACAACGAGGCCCGCCGCCTCGGGCACTGCCTGGCCGCCGTCAAGCTGGCGGTGGCGCGGGCCGAGGCGGCGGGCCTGGTGGTCGAGGTGCTGGTGGTGCTCGATCGCTGCGTCGACGCCAGCGCGCGCATCGCTCGTCGTCATGGCGTGCACACCCTGGAACTGCAGGCCGGCAACGTCGGCTTCGCCCGGCGCTTGGGCGCGGCGTGGATGATCGAGCGCGGCGCCCAGTGGCTGGCTTTTACCGATGCCGACAGCCGCGTGCCTGGGCACTGGCTGGTGTCGCAACTGCAATGGCATGCCGACGCGGTCTGCGGCACGGTGCACATCGAGCGCTGGCAGCCCTGGCACGGCGCCGCCCTGCGCCAGTTGTACCGTAGCCGTTACCAGGCCCGGGACGGGCACCGGCATATTCACGGCGCCAACCTGGGCGTCTGCACCAAGGCCTATGAGCGCGTCGGTGGATTCCAGCCGTTGCCGGCCCACGAAGATGTGCAACTGGTGCTGGCCCTCGAGGCCAGTGGCGCGCAGATCGTCTGGACGGCGGCGCACAGCGTGGCCACCAGCAGTCGCCGGGACAGCCGCGCTCGCCAGGGCTTCGGGGACTACCTGAATGGACTGGAAGGGCAACTGCCGTAACCTCTGCGCAACCGCTATGACGCTTTGCGCGGTCGCTTGGTCGCCGGTTTCTTCGCCCTGGCCTTGCCACCCAGGCTGCGCTTGAGCAGCTCGGTAAGGTCGATGATGTCCGCGCCCTTCTCCGCCGGCGCGCCCTCGCTTTTGTCCACGGTCTCGATCTTGCCCTTGCTGGCCTTCTCTTCCACCAGGTCGAGGATGGTCTGGCGAAAGGCATCATGGTACTCGTCGGGCGTCCATGGCCCGCTCATGTCTTGCACCAGCTTCCTGGCCATGTCCAGTTCGCGCTTGTCCAGCTTGCTGTTGGTCACACTCTTGTCCAGTTCCAGCGACTCCAGGCCGCGCACCTCCTCGGGCCAGCGCAGGGTGATCATCACCAGCGCGTCCTCCAGGGGGCGCAGTAGCGCCAGGTGCTGGCGGGTGTGCAGCACCACGGTGGCCAGGGCGACCTTGCCGGTGCTGTGCAAGGTCTCGCGCAGCAAGGCGTAGACCTTGCCGCCGCGGCGGTCAGGGCTCAGGTAGTAAGGCGTGTCGAACTGTTGCAGCGGGATCTCCCCGGCATCGATGAAGGAAAAGATCTCGATGGTCTGGGTCGCCTCGGGCCGGGCCTTGCGAATCTCCTCCTCGCTGATCACCACATAGCGGCCCTTCTCGTACTCCACACCCTTGACGATGTGCGCCTTGTCGATCTCCTTGCCGGTCACCTTGTTCACCCGCTTGTAGCCCACCGGCTCCATGCTGCGTTTGTCGAGCCAGTCGAAGTCGACGCGTTCGGTACGCACGGCGGTGTTGAGGGCGACGGGGATATGCACGAGGCCGAAGCTGATCGCACCTTTCCAGATTGCCCGGGGCATGGTCGGCTCCTACGCGTCGAACGGTTGGCCGGGCTGGCTGTAGCGCAACGCGCCGCAGCGCTCGCAGCACTGGCAGTCAAGCCCGGCGATTTCCCGGACCAGCAGGCTGCGCCATTGGCAGCCACGCAACAGGCAGACGAGTTTCATCAGCCACCTCCTTGGCCCGCATGTAGGGGCTCATACAAGGAATGACTGCACAGCATGTCAAAGGTTTACTCGATGTTTTCGGCCGATCCAAGTCGGGATATGCGCGGTACCAGGCGAACCCGGCACCGCGTGCCCTTCACTTACGAGCGGCCACCCTTGCGGCCGGACTCGGTCTGGCGGTTGTCGCCACTGCTCTGGCCGCCCTTGCGACCGGCTTCGGATGCTTTTTCGCGGTCGTTGGCGAAATTGCCCGGGTTCTTCGATCCACCCTGGCTGCCGGTCTTGTTGCTGTCCTGGCGACCGGTCATGTTGCTGTCTTTATTGGCCATGGTTGCAAAACCTCATGTGGCTGGGGGATGCACGGCTGCATGCCGTACAGAGTTGGGAGTACAGCGATAAGGAGGGATTCGGATTATTCCGGGGTGATCGGACCGGTGGCGCTAAACATGCCGATGCCCTGTATCTGGGACGCAAGCGGACGCTGCCATGGTTGACCCCTTCACGCACTCTGGCATAATTTGCACAACCTACCGGTCGGTAGGTTTATTTTTGCCAACGGATTTTCCAGTCATGCCTGCTTCCAACTTGCGCTTCGCCGCCTCCCTCGCCCTGATCGGCGCCCTCGGCCCTTCGGCCATCGACATGTACCTGGCCAGCCTGCCGGAAATGGCCCGCGACTTCGCCACCGGCTATACCCAGGTGCAGCTGACCCTGACCGTGTTCCTGCTGGCGATGGGCGCCGGCCAGCTGCTGTTCGGCCCCGTGGTGGATGCCCTGGGTCGTCGTCGTCCATTGCTCGCGGGCCTGATGGTGTTCTGCCTGGCCTCCCTCGGCGCCGCCGCCGCGCCATCGCTGGACACATTGCTGCTGGCACGCCTGGTCCAGGGCCTGGCCAGCGCGCTGACGCTGGTGGTGATCATGAGCATGGTGCGCGACAGCGCCGACGGCGCGCGGGCGGCGCAGATCTTCGCCCTGCTGATGACCATCGAAGGCCTGGCGCCGATCCTCGCCCCGGCGCTGGGCGGGGTGATCGACGCGGCCTACGGCTGGCGGGCGATCATGCTGGTGCTGGCCGGTCTGGGCCTGCTGACCCTGCTCAACTCGATGCTGACGCTCGACGAGACCTTGCCTGTGGCGCAGCGGGTACGCCTGGCGCCGACCAGTGTATGGCGCACCTATGCGCGCATCGCCGCCGACGGCGCGTTCCTGCGCCCTGCCCTGGCGTTGTCGGCGGTGTTCTTCTTCCTGTTCGCCTACATCGCCGGTTCCGCCTACGTATACCAGCAGCATTTCGGCCTCTCCAGCGCTCACTTCGGCCTGCTGTTCGGGGGCTGTGGCGTGGCCATCCTGCTCGGCGCGGCGCTGTCCGGCTACTGGGTGACGCGCCACGGCGTGGCTCGCGTGGCCTGGTGGGGCGCGCTGTGCATGGGCGGCGGCGCGCTGCTGGCGGTACTTGCCGGGCTGACCGGCGCGGACCTGGTGCTGCTGCTGGCGGGCGTGGTACTGGCGCTGTTCGGCTTAGGCATTTGCGAGGCCACCTTGATGGCCCTGGCGATGTCGTCGCAACAACGTGACGTCGGCTCCACCGCAGCGTTGCTCGGTGCCCTGCAACTGGTGATCTCGTCCAGTGCCACACCGTTGGCCGGGCACCTGGCAACGCTGGGGCCGCTGGCCTGGGCCTGGCTGCTGGCGGCCGCTGCCCTGGTCATCGTCGGTTTGACCCGCGCCGCCGTGGCAAAGACAATCAGCGCCTCGCCCTACCCCAGCGCCAATCCGGAGTGACCGCCTTGAAAGCCCTGACCCCTTCCGCCGCGCGCATCTGCGACCATGCTGTCGAGCACTTTGCCGAACATGGCTACGACGGCTCGTCGCTGAACGAGATCGCCGCCCTGGCGGGCATGCGCAAGGCGTCGCTGTATGCCCACTTCGCCAACAAGGACGCGTTGTTCGTGCGCGCCTTCGAACGGGCGCTGGCGGACGAGACCGCCTACGTCGAGGCAGGGTTCGGCCATGAGGCGGCGGGCCGCGAGGCGCCGGGGCACTGGCACCCGCTGCACCTGGCCGAGCGCTACGCCGCCTCGGCCAACCTGCGCTTCGTGCTGCGCACGGCGTTCCTGCCGCCGGCGCCGATCCGTGCGATCGTCACCGGCGGCTTCGAGGCCTACCTGGAGCAGATCCGCCTGGGCTTCTGCCAAGCGCTGCGCGAGCGCCACGCCTGGGCTCGCAGCGATGGCAACAAGCTTGAGCTGTATGGCGATGCGTACCTGGGGATCATCGACAGCCTGCATGTGGAGCTGCTGTATGCGAACCCGGCGGTGTATGCGCGGCGGGCGGCTTCGTTGCTGAAGATTCTCGATGATTCGCTGTATCTGTGCGCAACCCCTGTAGGAGCGGCCTTGCGCCGCGAAAGGGGCGCGTAGCGGCCCCAGGATTTCAGCGTTGACGCATCAATCGACGGGGCTGCTACGCAGCCCTTTCGCGGCACAAGGCCGCTCCTACAGGGATTGCGCACGGCATCAGGGCCTGACCTTCTTCAACTCGTTCAACAACCCCATCAACTGCTCCAGCTTGTCCTCGCCGAACTGGCGCTGGATCTCCTGGTAATTGCGCTCCATCTCCTCGCTCATGGCCAGGAACGCCTGCTGCCCGCGCACGGTCAGGCTGATGAAGATCCGCCGCTGGTCCTCCGGCGACTTGCGCCGGCCCACCAGGCCGTCGCGCTCCAGGCGCTTGAGCACGCCGCTCATGCTCGGTTTGAGGATGCAGGCCAGGTCCGCCAGCTGGTGGCTTTCCAGCTCGCCCTGCTGGCGCAGGATGCGGATCACCCGCCACTGCTGCTCGGTCAGGTCATGGGCATTGAGGGCCGGGCGGAAGAACGCCATGGTCGCTTCGCGGGCCTGCAACAGGGTCAACGTCAGGGAAGGTCTAGGAGTGGTCATCAGGATAAACGGCTGGTTTTATTAAGATATTAATAAAGTGAAAACCATTTTCACCCGTGCTGTCCAGCCCCTGTGAAAAGTACCAGCGCTCCCGGCAAACGCCTATTTTCCAGGCGCCGCCTTCGTTGCACGATCAGTTGAAGCCTGTAGCCCGGAGCTGATCGCCCCATGTCAACGCAATCCCGCCTGGCGCTGGCGATACTCCCCCGGCGTCATCTGCGCATGGCGCTGGAAGAAGCGGCTGAAATACGCCGGATCCTTGAACCCCAGCCGATAGCAGATCTCGTTGGCCGAACCGCCGGTGTACAGCAGCAATCGGCGCGCCTCCTGCATCAGCCGTTCGAACACCAGGCGCTTGGACGGCAGGTCGGCCATGCGCCGGCACACATCGTTCAGCCGCGCCTCGGTGACGCCCAGCGCCGCCGCGTAGGCCGGCAGCGTCCAGTGGTCGAGGTAGTGGCGCTCGATCAGCTCATTGAATCGATGAAACAGCTGCAGGTCCTCGTGCCGCGCAGGTGTGGCCTCCAGCGAATTGGCGCCCAGGCGCAGCAGGCTGATCATCACCAGGCGCGCCAGGTCCTGCACGGCGGTGCCCTGCCCGGCCTGGCCATGGCCGATTTCGTCGCCAAGCAGGTCGAACAGTTGCTCCAGGCGCCGCACCTCGCCGGCCGCCGCCCCCTGCAGGTGACCCAGGGCAACGCACGCCGGTTGCAGCCGCGGCCCCAGCGCCAGCCCAGGCTCGGCCTGCAGCAGTTGCCAGACCAGTTGCTGGCGCACGGTCAGCACATGGCCGTCGGCGTCGGCCTCGGTGACGAAGGCATGGGGAATGGTCGGCGGGGTGAGGAAGAACATCGGCCCGGACTCGTGGTAGCGCTGCTCGTCCAGGTACACCCGCACGCTGCCGGTCTTCACGTAGTGCACCTGGAAGAAGCGGTCGTGGCGGTGCACCGGCATGTTGCGGCCGAAGAATCCGGCCAGGTTGCCCAGGCGGTCGTAGTGCACCTCGCTGTCGCTATAGCGCTGGTCGTACACCTGACCGATGTTGATGTTGGGAATCGGCTGTCGTTCTTTCATTGTTGTTCTCGCAGCGGTGAAACGCGCCGGGGAAACCATCGTAGCACCACCGGCCAGCGGTAGACGCCTTGACGATCGTTAACATATTAAATATAACGTTAACACATTAACAAAAACACCACGAGGCGCCCCTGGTCGCCTCAATCACCGCAGGAGAAAAGCATGAGCCGTGCCTTGCACGAGGTCGCCAACGGCAGCTTGTTCGGCGTCGCCCTGAACTACCAGGGCCTGCTGCAGCAGCATCTGGCATCCTTCCATGAAGCGCCGTACCTGCAGCCGCCGGTCAAACCGGTGCTGTTCATCAAGACTCCGAACACCCGCAACGAGCATGCCCGCCCGGTGACCTACCCATCGGCAGTCGAGCGCCTGCAACCCGGCCCCGCGTTGGGCGTGGTGATCGGCAAGGACGCCAGCCGCGTCAGCGTCGAAAACGCCCTCGCGCATGTGGCCGGCTACACCATCGTCAACGAGTTCAGCCTGCCCGAGGACAGCTACTACCGCCCGGCGGTCAAGGCCAAGTGCCGCGACGGCTTCTGCGCCATCGGCCCGCAGCTGGTGCCGGCCGCGCAGGTCGGCAACCCCGACGCGCTGGGCATCCGCCTGTGGGTCAACGGCGAGCTGCGCCAGCACAACAACACCGCCAACTGCGTGCGCGGCGTGGCCCGGCTGATCGCCGAGATCAGCGAGTTCATGACCCTGCATGCCGGCGACGTGCTGATCACCGGCACCCCCGAAGGCCGCGTCGATGTGCTGCCCGGCGACCGGGTGACGGTCGAGATCGACGGCCTTGGCCAGCTGACCAACCCCATCGTCGCCGAACAAGGACTCGCCCCATGAAGCACGCCCGTATCCAGTTCGACGGCCAGGTCCATCAGGTCACCGTCGAGGACGACCAGCAACTGCGCCTGGCCGATGGCCGCCTGGTCCATGCCGACCAGGTCACCTGGCTGCCACCGGCCACCGGCAACATGTTCGCCCTGGGCCTGAACTACGCCGACCACGCCGCCGAGCTGGCCTTCACCCCGCCCACCGAACCGCTGGCGTTCATCAAGTCGCCGGGCACCTACACCGGGCACGACCAGGTCACCTGGCGCCCGGACAACGTCAAGTACATGCACTACGAGTGCGAACTGGTGGCGGTGATCGGCAAGCCGGCGCGCAACGTCAGGCGCGAGGACGCCCTCGACTACCTGGCCGGCTACACGGTGTGCAACGACTACGCCATCCGCGACTACCTGGAGAACTACTACCGCCCCAACCTGCGGGTGAAAAACCGTGACGCCACCACCCCGGTGGGCCCGTGGATCGTCGACGTCGCCGACGTGCCGGATCCATCGAAGCTGACGCTGCGCACCTGGATCAACGGCGAGCTGAAACAGCAAGGCAGCACCGCCGACATGATCTTCGACATCCCCTACCTGATCGAATACTTCTCCAGCTTCATGACCCTGCAGCCCGGCGACATGATCGCCACCGGCACCCCGGAAGGCCTGGCCGACGTGGTACCGGGCGACGAGGTGGTGGTGGAAGTAGAAGGCGTTGGTCGCCTGGTCAACCGAATCGTCAGCGAAGCCGAGTTCTTCGCCCGCAAAGCACACGAGGCAACAGCATGATCAAGCACTGGATCAACGGCCGCGAAGTCGAGAGCCGCGACACCTTCATCAACTACAACCCGGCCACCGGCGAAGCCATCGGCGAAGTCGCCAGCGGCGGCGCCGAGGAAGTCGCCCAGGCCGTGGCCGCGGCCAAGCAAGCCTTCCCCAAATGGGCCAACACGCCGGCCAAGGAGCGCGCCCGGCTGATGCGCCGCCTGGGTGAGCTGATCGAGCAGAACGTGCCGCAGCTGGCCGAACTGGAGACCCTGGACACCGGCCTGCCGATCCACCAGACGCGCAACGTGCTGATTCCCCGCGCCTCGCACAACTTCGACTTCTTCGCCGAGGTGTGCACGCGCATGGACGGCCACACCTACCCGGTGGACGACCAGATGCTCAACTACACCCTCTACCAGCCGGTGGGCGTGTGCGGGCTGGTGTCGCCCTGGAACGTGCCGTTCATGACCGCCACCTGGAAGACCGCGCCATGCCTGGCCCTGGGCAACACCGCGGTGCTGAAGATGAGCGAACTGTCGCCGCTGACCGCCAATGAACTGGGACGCCTGGCGGTCGAGGCTGGCATCCCCAACGGTGTGCTCAACGTCATCCAGGGCTACGGCGCCACCGCCGGCGATGCCCTGGTGCGCCACCCGGACGTACGCGCCATCTCGTTCACCGGCGGCACCGCCACCGGCCGCAAGATCATGCAGACGGCGGGCCTGAAGAAGTACTCCATGGAGCTGGGCGGCAAGTCGCCGGTGCTGATCTTCGAGGACGCCGACCTGGACCGTGCCCTGGACGCCGCACTGTTCACCATCTTCTCGCTCAACGGCGAGCGCTGCACCGCCGGCAGCCGGATCTTCATCCAGGAAAGCGTGTACCCGCAGTTCGTCGCCGAGTTCGCCGCCCGCGCCAGGCGCCTGGTCGTCGGTGACCCGACCGATCCGCAGACCCAGGTCGGCTCGATGATCACCCAGCAGCACTACGACAAGGTCACCGGCTACATCCGCATCGGCCTCGAGGAAGGCGCACGCTTGGTGGCCGGCGGCCTGGAGCGTCCGGCCGGGCTGCCGGCGCACCTGGCCAAGGGGCAGTTCATCCAGCCGACGGTGTTCGCCGACGTGAACAACTCGATGCGCATCGCCCAGGAAGAGATCTTCGGCCCGGTGGTCTGCCTGATCCCGTTCAAGGACGAGGCCGAGGCGCTGCAACTGGCCAACGACACCGAATACGGCCTGGCTTCGTACATCTGGACCCAGGACATCGGCAAGGCCCACCGCCTGGCCCGTGGCATCGAAGCGGGCATGGTGTTCATCAACAGCCAGAACGTGCGCGACCTGCGCCAGCCGTTCGGTGGGGTGAAAGGCTCGGGTACCGGGCGCGAAGGTGGGCAATACAGCTTCGAGGTCTTCGCCGAGATCAAGAACGTGTGTATATCCATGGGTAGCCATCACATTCCGCGCTGGGGCATCTGACGCCATCGCGGGGCAAGCCCGCTCCCACGACTTTGTGGGAGCGGGCTTGCCCCGCGATGCGGCCACAACAACAATCACAGGAGATTCCCATGGGCAAACTCGCTCTCGCCGCCAAGATCACCCATGTTCCCTCGATGTACCTGTCCGAACTGCCCGGCCCGCGCCAGGGCTTTCGCCAGGCGGCCATCGACGGCCACCACGAGATCGGCCGGCGCTGCCGCGAACTGGGCGTGGACACCATCGTCGTGTTCGACACCCACTGGCTGGTCAACGCCAACTACCACATCAACTGCGCCGCGCATTTCGAAGGCCTGTACACCAGCAACGAACTGCCCCACTTCATCGCCAACATGGACTACGGCTTCCCCGGCAACCCCGAGCTGGGGCGGATCCTTGCCGAGGAATGCAACCGCCTGGGCGTGGAGACCATGGCCCACGACGCCACCACCCTGGCCCCGGAGTACGGCACCCTGGTGCCGATGCGCTACATGAACGCCGACCGCCACTTCAAGGTGATCTCGGTCTCGGCCCTGTGCACCTCGCACTACCTCAATGACAGCGCGCGCCTGGGCTGGGCCATGCGCAAGGCGGTCGAGGACCACTACGACGGCACCGTGGCCTTCCTCGCCAGTGGCTCGCTGTCGCACCGCTTCGCCCAGAACGGCCAGGCCCCGGACTTTGCCACCAAGGTCTGGAGCCCGTTCCTGGAGACCCTCGACCACCGCGTGGTGCGCATGTGGCAGGACGGCGACTGGGCCGACTTCTGCGCGATGCTGCCCGAGTACGCAGTCAAGGGCCACGGCGAAGGCTTCATGCACGACACCGCCATGCTGCTCGGCGCCCTGGGCTGGTCCCAGTACGACGCCAAGGCCGAGGTGGTGACGCCGTACTTCGGCTCCTCCGGCACCGGCCAGATCAACGCGATCTTCCCGGTCACCCCGCAGGACGGCAGCGCGATCCCCGCCGCCCAGGCCTCGAACCCGGCCGGCGTCACCGCCACCAGCCGCCTGTAAGGAGTACCGTCATGCCTCATCTGGTCCTGCTCTACAGCCCGGACATCGAAGCCGACGCCGATATGCCCGGCCTGTGCCGCGCCCTGGCCGACTGCATGCTCGCCCAGCGCGACGAACATGATCGCCAGGTGTTCCCCACCGGCGGCACCCGCGTGCTGGCCTACCCGGCCGCCCACGCGGCGATCGCCGATGGTCGTGGCGACTACGGCTTCGTCTACGCCAACCTGCGCATGGGCAGCGGTCGCAGCGCCACAGTGCACCGGCAGGTCGGCGATGCGCTGCTGGCGGTGCTGCGTCGGCAGTTGGACGCGCTGCTGGAACGTCGCCCGGTCGGGCTGACCCTGCAGATCGATGAAAGCCAGGCGCAGGTGTACGACGCCAAGCACAGCAGCCTGCATCCCCTGTTCACCCGTCAGCCCTGAGGTCTCCATGCTCGACGCCCGCATCATCCAGCAAGCCGCCGCCCGCCTCGACCAGGCCGAACGCACCCGCGAACAAGTCGGCCAGTTCTCCCTGGAACACCCCTCGATCAGCATCGAGGACGCCTACGCCATCCAGCGTGCCTGGGTGGCGCAGAAGATCAAGGACGGCCGCAAGCTGGTCGGCCACAAGATCGGCCTGACTTCCCGGGCCATGCAGGTCTCCTCGAACATTACCGAGCCGGACTATGGCGCACTGCTCGACGACATGCTGTTCGACGAAGGCAGCGACATTCCCTTCGAGCGCTTTATCGTGCCCCGGGTCGAGGTGGAGCTGGCGTTCATCCTCGGCAAGCCGCTCAAGGGGCCGAACGTGACCCTGTTCGACGTGCTCGACGCCACCGAGTGGGTGATTCCGGCCCTGGAGATCATCGATGCGCGCATCCAGCAGGTCGACCCGCTCAGCGGTGCCACCCGCAAGGTGTTCGACACCATCTCCGACAACGCTGCCAACGCCGGCGTGGTCATGGGCGGTCGCGCCGTGCGCCCGGGCGACGTCGACCTGCGCAAGGTGCCGGCGGTGCTGTACCGCAACGGCGTGATCGAGGAGTCCGGCGTGTCGGCGGCGGTGCTCAACCACCCGGCCAAGGGCGTGGCCTGGCTGGCCAACAAGCTGGCGCCATACGACGTGGGCCTCGAAGCCGGCCAGATCATTCTTGGCGGCTCCTTCACCCGCCCGGTGGCCGCCCGTCCTGGCGACACCTTCCACGTCGACTACGATCAACTCGGTTCGATCGCCTGCCGATTCGTCTGACGCCTGCCCAGACAGCAGAGATTCCCGTGGGAGCGGGTTCACCCGCGAAAGCATCATCAGCATCACCATCGCATTCGCGGGTGAACCCGCTCCCACAGTGTACCTGCGACCCCACACGCTCAACGAGGACCGCCCATGGACATGCCCATCAACACCTTCAAACAACGCCTGCGCGCAGGCCAGGCGCAGATCGGCCTGTGGCTCGGCCTGGCCGACCCGTACTGCGCGGAGCTGGCGGCCAATGCCGGCTTCGACTGGCTGCTGCTCGACGGCGAGCACGCGCCCAACGACCTGCGCAGCCTGCTCGGCCAGTTGCAGGCGGTGGCGCCCTACCCGGCCCAACCCATCGTGCGCCCGGTGATCGGCGATACCGCGCTGATCAAGCAATTGCTGGATATCGGCGCGCAGACCCTGCTGGTGCCCATGGTCGAAAGCGCCGAGCAGGCACGCCAGCTGGTGCGGGCGATGCACTACCCGCCCCACGGTGTGCGCGGTGTCGGCAGCGCGTTGGCACGAGCGTCGCGCTGGAACAGCTTGCCCGACTACCTGGACCAGGCCGACGAACAGATGTGCCTGCTGGTGCAGGTGGAGAACCGCGAAGGCCTGGCCAACCTGGATGCGATCTGCGCCGTCGAAGGCGTCGATGGCGTGTTCATCGGCCCCGCCGACCTCAGCGCCGCCATGGGCCACCGGGGTAACCCGGGACATCCCGAAGTGCAGGCGGCCATCGACGACGCCATCGTGCGCATCGGCCGTGCCGGCAAGGCGGCGGGGATCCTCAGCGCCGACGAGGCGCTGGCGCGCCGTTACATCGAGCTGGGCGCGGCGTTCGTCGCGGTCGGGGTCGACACCACGGTGCTGATGCGCGGCTTGCAGACGTTGGTGGGCAAGTTCAAGGAAGGGGCCGCTGCCAGCGCCCAGGGCGGTGTCTACTAGTCCGGCCTGGTAGCGCGTAAGCTCGATGTTGGGAGCACACTGGCCCCTGCGACAGTGCCATGCTAGCCTCCGCGCGCCCCGTCCTGCGGGGTCGCAACAACATCGAATCAAGGAGTCAGGCAATGGACCTGCAGTTTCTGGGCACCTCTTCCGGTGTGCCCACCAAGGCCCGCAACGTCAGTGCGACCGCAGTCATCGAATCCTCAGGCACCGGCTGGTACCTGGTCGATTGCGGCGAAGGTACCCAACACCAGTTGCTGCACAGCCCGCTGTCGGTGCGCGACCTGCGCGCCATCCTCATCACCCATGTGCACGGCGACCACTGCTTCGGCTTGCCGGGGCTGCTGGCCAGTGCCGGCATGTCGGGGCGCAAGGAACCCTTACAGCTGGTGCTGCCGGCCGAGCTTCAGGCCTGGGTGCGCCAGAGCCTGGCGGTCAGCGACACCTACCTGCCCTTCGAGCTGCAGATGCAGCCGGTCGAGACCTTCACCGGGCTGGAACATGGCAATGTGCAGATCGGCGTGGTCGAGCTGTCGCACCGGGTACCGTCCTACGGTTTCGTGTTCGAGGAACGTGACCCAGAGCCACGGCTGGACACCCAGCGCCTGCAGGCCGACGGCATCCCCGCCGGGCCGTTGTGGGGGCAACTGGCCCGTGGCAGGACTGTCGAGCACGAGGGGCGCCAGCTTGATCCGCAGACTTACCTGCAACCGACGCGCCCGGCGCAGCGGATCATCGTCTGCGGCGACAACGACCGCCCGGAGCTGTTGAGCACGCTGGCGGCGAACGTGGATGTGCTGGTCCATGAGGCCACCTTCACCCAGCCGGTGGTCGAGCGTGCCCAGGCGACCTTCGGCCACAGCACCGCCGCCGCAGTGGCGCGCTTCGCCGAAACGGCGGGCGTGAGGAACCTGGTGCTGACGCATTTCAGTGCTCGCTACCAGTCGGGCGGTGGGCGTGGTGGCTCCATCGAGGAGGTACGCGAAGAGGCGCAGGCGCACTACAACGGGCACCTGACCCTGGCCCGGGACCTGCAGCGTTATCGGCTTGGCCGTGATGGGGTGTTGGTAGAGGTGGAGTAACACCCCGGACGGGGACCTTTCGTGGGAGCGGGCTTGCCCCGCGATGAGGCCTGTCCAGGCACCTTCATTGCCTGATCGGACGCTATCGCGGGGCAAGCCCGCTCCCACGAATGCCCGCACAACGCTGGTGATGCCTGGGCGATTCCTGCGGCCTCAATGCGCCGGATGCTGCTCCGCGCTGGCCGCAAGACAGTAGCGATCCCGCCCCTGGCGCTTGGCTTCATAAAGCGCCGCATCCGCAGCCGCCATCAGGTTCTCCGGGGTCACCGTCTCCAGCGTCGGCGCGCCCACCGCAATACCGGCACTGGCCGAGACGTGTCCCAGCGGGCTGCCGGCATGCTCGATGGCCAGCCGGCGCAACAGCTGCAGGATCTCCTGGACGATCTGGCTGGCGCCCTGGCCATCGGTATCGGGCAACAACAGGGTGAACTCCTCGCCGCCATAACGCACCGCCAGGTCCCCGGGGCGCTTCAGGGCCTGGCGCAACAGCTCGGCGAAACGCCGCAGGCACTGGTCGCCCGCCGGGTGGCCGTAGCGGTCGTTGTAGGCCTTGAAGTAGTCCAGGTCGAGCATCACCAGGGCCAGCGGCCGGCCCTGGCGCCGTGCCCGGCGGATCTCCGGCTCGAACACCGCGTCCAGGCGTCGGCGGTTGCCCAAACCGGTCAGGCTGTCGCTCAGGGCCAGCGCCTTTAGGGTCTGGTGGGCCTGGTGCAGTGCGCGCTCGATGGCGATGCGCTCGCGCAACTGGCGCAGGACGATCCAGCCGAAGCCGGCCAGGCCGACCAGCAGCAGGACCAGCACGGCCAGTGACTTGATCATGTCATGCCGCCAGGGCCCGACGATCGACTCGCGGGACAAGCCCGCCTGTACCACCAGCGGGTAGCTGGACAGCGCACGGAACGCATACAACCGGGTGGTGCCATCAACCACCGCCACCGCTTCGGTCACGCCTTCGCTGGCGTAGGGCAGGTAAAGACGGAAGATCTCGCTGCCCGCCAGGCTGCGGCCAATGACCTGCTCGACGAACGGCCGGCGCACGAGGATGGTACCGTCGCGTTTGGCCAGCACCAGGGCGCCACGTTCATCGATCTTGAAATCACCGTAGTAACGCACGAACCAGTCGACCTTGATGGTGCCCAGCAGCACCCCGGCGAAGCGGCCATCGGGCAGGTCCAGGCGCCGCGAGATGGGGATGATCAGGTCGCCCGTGGAACGGCTGCGCACCACCGAGCCGATACGCACCTGGTGACCGGCGTGGGTCTGGTGGTAGATGAAATAGTCGCGGTCGGCGTTGTTGGCACCCGGCGGCACGGCGTCCTTGTCGGTGACGATCCAGCTGCCATCGGCGCCGTAGACGAACAGGCCGTGCAACTGCGGCATGATTTTCACCTGCTGCTTGAGCAGGGCGTGCAGGCGCGGTCGATCGACATGGGCGAAGCCATCGCCTTCCAGGCGCTCGGCCAGGACGGCGGTGATCGCGTCCACCTGGCGGATGGCGTCCTCGGCGTGCTGGGCGGTGGCCCTGGCCAGGTTGGTGACCGCGTTCTCGGCGTCGCTGAACGCCTGCCGGTACTCGCGCCAGATCCGCCAGCCCTCGATCAGCACGAACGCCAGCATCACCACCGCCATGAAACCCAGTACCAGGCGGAACAACGACACGGCGCGGCCCTCGCCGGTCACCGCGAAGACGCTGTCATCAGTGTGTTTCCTGGCTGCTGCCATCAAAGTCCCTTGTCGTCACGCACTGGCCGCCCATCACTATAGTTCAGCCAGGCCACTGTCCATCTACTGTAGGAGCGGCCTTGTGCCGCGAAAGGGCCGCGTAGCGGCCCCGGCGATCTTTGCGTCAACGCTGACATCCGGGGGCCGCTCTGCGGCCCTTTCGCGGCACGAGGCCGCTCCTACAAATACCCCGCCCCAAGCTCCGCCACGATCGCCTCCATCAGCGCCCGCACCCGCCTCGGCTGCACCCGGGTCGGCGGATAGACGATCTGCAACGCCACCTGCCCGGCGCTGAAGTCGCCCAGCACCTCCACCAGTCGGCCACTGTCCAGGTCATCGCGCACATCGCGCAGCGACTTCAGGCACAGGCCATGCCCGGCCAGGGCCCAGCGCCGCACCTGCTCGCCGTTGTTGGCGACCCGCCGGCCGCGCACGCTGACCGGATAGGCCGCCGAGCCCAGGCGAAACGGCCAGACCCGCTCGGTGTGGATGCCGAAGCGCATGACGATGCAGTCGTGCCGCGCCAGGTCGTCCGGGTGCAGTGGTGTGCCGTGCCGGCCCAGGTAATCGGGCGCGGCGCACACCACCCGGCGGTTGTCGCCCAGGGGCCGGGCGCGCAGCGAACTGTCGGCCAATGTGCCGTAGCGGATGGCGAAGTCGATGCCCTGCCCTACGAGGTCGACGTAGCCATCGGTCAGGTCCAGGTCGATCGACACTTCGGGGTGTTCGGCAAGGAAGCGGTCGAGCAGCGGTGCAATGCAGTGCTGGCCGAGGTCCACCGGGGCGCTCAGGCGCACCAGCCCGGAGATCTTCTGCTGGCCGTGGCGCAGCTGGCTCTGCAGCTCGTCGGCCTCGGCCAGCAGGCGCCGGGCGCCGTCGGCCAGCAGGCGACCGGCGTCGGTCAGGCTGAGCGAGCGGGTGCTGCGGGTCAGCAGCGTCACCCCGTAATGCGACTCCAGCGCCGAAAGGCGCTCGGACACGGTGGCCGGTGACAGCCCACGTTCACGGCCCGCCGCCGACAGGCTGCCCTTTTCGATGATGGTGAGGAACAACGCCAGTTGATCCAGCATGGCTTTCGCTTTTTCCGAAATATGATTTTGCCTTTCGGCTGATTATTAGCGATTTTCTCGCTAATTACACTGCCCGGCATCGAAACCCACGCACTCAGGAGCGAACCGATGACCAGCAGAAGAGACTTCATGAAAGGCACCCTTGCCGGCGGCATCGCCGTGGCGGCGGGCGCGGCACTGGCGAGCGAGCCAGGCAGCACCAACGGGACGACGCCAGGTAGCAGCGATGGCAAGGCGTTCTGGCCCAACGGCGCGCAACTGGTGATATCGGTGTCGTTGCAGTTCGAATCGGGTGGGCAGCCGGAGCATGCCGAAAGCCCCTTCCCGCCCCTGGACCCACGCTACCCCGACACCATCGCCCCCAGCTGGTACCGCTACGGCCCGCTGGAAGGCGTGCCGCGCCTGCTCGCGCTGTTCGACCGGCACGGCATCAAGGTTACTTCGCACATGGTCGGCAAGGCCGTGGAAGCTTACCCGGAGCTGGCGGCCGAGGTGGTCCGGCGTGGTCACGAAGCCGCCGGTCACGGCCTGCACTGGGCGCCCCAGTACAGCCTGACGCCCGCCGAGGAGCGCCGCCAGTACCAGCAGGCCAGCGGCATAATCGAACGCGTCACCGGGCAACGTCCGCTGGGTTTCAACGCGTTCTGGATGCGCCACTCCCGCGAGACCCTGAATATCCTCCAGGACCTGGGTTTCCTCTACCACATCGACGACCTGGCTCGCGACGAGCCGTCGATCACCCCGGTGCGCGGCAAGCCGTTCGCCGTGGTGCCCTACACCCTGCGCAACAACGACATCGGCCGCATCGCCGGGTCCACGGCGATGACTGGCGCGGCCTTGCTGCAGGAGCTCAAGGACGAGTTCGACGTGCTGTACGCCGAAGGCCGCCAGCGCCGCCGGCTGATGTCACTGTCGGCCCATGACCGCATCGGCGGCACGCCCACCGTGGTACGGGCGCTGGACCAGTTCTTCGCCTACGCGCGCAGCCATGCCGGGGTGGCGTTCATGCGCAAGGACGACATCGCCCGCTGGACCCTGGCCCAGGGCGATGCGCCGGTCAATCCGCCGCGGGTGTTCAGCTGATCGCAGGCCAGGCCCAACCTGTAGGAGCGGCCTTGTGCCGCGAAAGGGCTGCGCAGCAGCCCCGGGATCTCAGCCTCAAGGCAGATATTGCTGGGCCGCTTCGCGGCCCTTTCGCGGCACAAGGCCGCTCCTACAGCCCCACCAGGCCCGCCTGGCGCATGAACGCCAGGTTGTCCTCCAGATGCCAGTCCTCGGCGATGCGGCCATCGGCGATGCGATAGATGTCCATGGCGATGAAGTCGATGGCCTGACCCTGGCCCTGGTGCTCGCCCAGTGTGCCGGTGAAATGGCCGGTGAAGCGCAGCGCCGCGGTGACCCGGTCGCCCGCGACGATCATCTGCAGCACCTCGCAGCGCAGGTCCGGCACCGCCGCGCGGAATGTCCGGGAAGCCTCCAGCGGCCCTTCGACGCCCTGCGCCCGCCCCGGCGGCAGGGTGTTGTCGCGAAAGTCGGCGGCCAGCGCGGCGCGGGCCATGGCCTCGTCGCCGGTGTTCCAGAAGGTGTCGTAGCGGCGGGCGGCGAGGATCTGCTGCTGCGCCTGGGCCTCGGGCAGGCTCTGGTCGACCACCAGCGTGGCCGGCGTCACCAGCTCACTGGCGTTGCCCAGATTGGCCGCCGCCGTCAGCAGCAGCATGGAGATGCAGCGGGCGGCACGCAGCGCCGAAGCCTTGGTTTCGGTGTTCATCCTGATTTCCTTCAGTGCGTTTACAAGGGGGCATGGCGCGGCCGCGAACCATGGACAACAGCCTAACCAGCCCCGACAAAGCGCTCAAGAAGGCACTTTTCACTCACCTGATTACCTTGGAGTAACCCATGGCCCACTACCGCGAATGCCCGGCCTACGACGTCTTCGCCCCGAACTGCCCGGCACGCCTGGTGCTCGATCGCCTGGCCGACAAATGGGTGCTGCTGCTCATCGACCGCCTCAGCGCTGGTGAGCGGGTGCGCTTCAACCAACTGCGCCGGGATATCGCCGGGGTCTCGCAAAAGGTGCTGTCGCAGACCCTGAAGAGGCTCGAGCGCGATGGTCTGGTGGAACGCCAGGTACACCCGACCGTGCCGCCCACCGTCGAATACGCCCTGACCGAACTGGGCGCGACACTGGGCGGCACGGTGGAACAACTGGCGCATTGGGCGGAGTCGAACATGCCGGCGATAGTTCAAGCTCGGCAACGCTACGATAAGAGGCCGGACCCAGGATCCCCCCGCAATGCACTTCCCCTGTAGGAGCGGCCTTGTGCCGCGAAAGGGCTGCAAAGCAGCCCCGCCGATCTTTGCATTAGCGCGCAAATCCCGGGGCCGCTGTGCGGCCCTTTCGCGGCGCAAGGCCGCTCCTACAGGCAAGCGCGTAACCTCGACTTACGGCTGCTGATACTGACTCAGGTACTTGTCCAGCACCGCCTTGTCCCCCGCCCCATCCCCCGCCACCTGCCACAACCGCCGCTCGATCCCCTGGGCCAGCAGGTGGCCCACCGCGGCTTCGATGGCCGACAGCACGCACAGCTGCGCCGGTTCGTTGGTGGTGTAGCCCACCTCGGCTTCGAGCAGCTTCTTGAACTCGATGAACTTGAACACCCCGGCGTTCTGCCCGACCGAGTAGATGGTCTTGCTGGTCATCACGTTGGCCAGCACCTGGCCGGTGCGCACGTCCACCGCCCGCAGGTTGACCGTGACCTGGTCGACCCGGTACTCGCGGGACAGGCCGATGCCCAGGTAGCGGGCGCCCTCACCGCCGCTGCGCACATTGGTGTCGTAGGCGATGATGCCGCCCTCGAGCATCAGGTTGGCCGCCTGCAGCGGCGGCAGCTCGCCCTGGATGTTTTCCGCGACGTCGGGCTTCTTCTGCGAGGCGCGGATGATCTTGCGCTCGGTCAGCAGGTTCTGCAGGCCCTCGCGCTCCAGCACCACGAACCAGCCGCTGGCGTTGAGCGCGTCCATCAGCATGCTCGCCGCCCCCTGGGTGACGCTGGTGGAAAACGAACTGGCCGGGGTCGGCTTGTATTGCCCGGTCTGGTCGCGGAAACCGTACACCACCGCCATCAGCCGGCCGCGGGGCCGAGGCATGTTGACCAGGTCGTAGTAGGTCGAGGCCCGCGGCGTCAGCGTCGGGGTCTCGGGGTCCTGTTCGGCGGGCATCGGCTCGCGCAGGCCGCAGCCTGGCAGGCTACCCAGGGCGGCGAGGACCAGCAGTGTGCTCAGCAGGCGTTTCATGGCGTTCTCTCCCCAGTAAAGACCCGTCCCTCTCAGGGGTTCAGGCCGCTGACCTCGATGATCGAGACTTCCCCGGTGGCCCGGTCGGTGACCTTGATGCTCAGCGCCCCCGAGTCGTCGATGACGTCGATCAGGAAGGCGTCGGTGGACATGCTGCCGGTGTTGCCGTTGCTGATGTTGTCCAGCAGTTGCCCGAGCAGGCGCGACTCGAGCTGGTTGCTGAAGCGCTCCAGGGCCGAGGTGCCGGCGAATGCCGAGCTGCGGTCCTTGAGGTCGGGATCGTCGTAGTCGTTCTGCGCCTGGGCGTTGTTCAGCAGCCAGGTGCCATTGATCGGGTTGCCGCCGAAGGACGGGTTGACCGGGGTGTACACCAGTTCGGTGGCCAGGGCCTGGCCACCGAGGCCGGCAGCCAGCAGGCAGGCGGCGATGCGTCGTGCAAGGTGGGTGCTCATAGCTCGTCCCTCTCAAGATCAGTTGTGTCCTGCAGCAGTCGTTGCAGCTTGCGCTGGACGATCTGCTGCCTGACCAGGTCGGCGGCCGCGATGGCCTCGTCGTTGAGTTGCGTGGTGTTGGGCGGCAGGAAACGCCGGTACAGCACCTCGCGCTCGTATTCCACCGTCACTAGGCTGCCCCAGCGGGCATCCGGGCGTTCGCGCACCACCAGGTTGAAGTCGAGCCGGCTGGTGGCGCGCAGCCGGTCGCTGAAGGCGTGATAGAAGTCGTGGCCGATGTGCGAGATGGTGTTGTCGACGATAAAACCCATCATCTCGTCCTCGGCACCCGCCCGGGCCTGGCCCTGCAGCAGCGCCAGGCACAGGCACAGCAACGTGGCCAGGCGTTTCATGGCGCCTCTCCCGGGCCTGCGTGCTGGCGGGCGCCGCCGGCGCTCTCGGCAAAGGCCTGCTCGGCGACGAACTGCCAGTCGCTGTAGTGCTCCAGCCCTTCGAAAGCGCTCCACTGGGCGTCGAAGCCACTGCGCTTGAGCGGCGCGGTCTCGGAGCGGCTGTACACCCCGGTGATACGGCCATCGACCGCGCGCAGCAGGCCCCACGCCTCGCCGCCGCCGACCGGGTCCGGGTAGAGCCTGCGCAGGTGGCGCTGCGGCGCCGGGAAACGGTTGTCCTCCACCAGCTCGCCCAGGTCCTGCGGGTACTGGGCCAGGCCCGGCGAGGCGCGGTAGTAGCTGCGCAGGGCCTGGGCGTACTGGCCGCCCACCCACAGCAGCTGGCGCTCACGCTCGCGCTGCACGCTGGTGGCCCACAGGGTGCCGGTGGCCGCCAAGGCCACGCTGCTGATGGCGATCAGCAGCAGCACGCCCAGGTAGGTGAAGCCGGTTTCACCATTCGGCATAGAGGCTGCCATCACGCGCCCTCCCGCTGGCTCCACTCTTGATGTCGGCCACCCCGCCAGCCACGCCCTCGGGCGGCGGCACCAGCTGCCAGGCATCGCGGCGCTCGGTGATCGGGTCGACCGGTGTGTTGCGCAGGTAGCGCTGCTCCACCAGCTGATCGAGGGAATCGGGGTAGTGCCCGGTGTCGCCGTAGTAGTGGTCCAGGGCCTCGCGCAGCACCGCCAGGCTCTGGCGCAGGGTGGCCTCGCGGGAGGCCTCCAGGCTGTTGAAGTAGCGCGGCATGGCGATGGTCATCAGGGTGGCGATGATCGCCATCACCACCAGCAGTTCGATGAGGGTAAAGCCCTTGCTCGGTTTCATCGCCGTCACCATTGCCCGTAGGGGACGTTGTTGAGGCCCTTGCCGGCGGCCGTGGAATAGACGTCGAACACGTCCTCGCCCTCGCGCGGGTTGTCGGCCGCGCTGTCGTAGGCGCGCAGGCCCCAGCCGCCCTGGTCGTCGGCCTTGGCGGCGCGCAGCGGGTCGTGGGGGATGCGCCGCAGGAAGTAGAACTTCGCGCCCTTGGCGCTGCGCACATCGCGCACGCCGTCCACCAGCACCTGCAGGTTCGGTGGATAGCCGCTGCCGTTCAGGCGCTTCTCGATGTAGCCGGCGTCGAAGGCGCGCTTGTAGGCATCGATGGCGTCGCGGATCTGGTACAGGGCCTCGCGCAGTTGCTGCTCCTTGCCCCGGCGCACCACGGTCTCGGTCAGTGGCGCGGCCATGCTGGCGAGCAGCCCGAGCAGCGCCAGGGTCAGCACCACCTCGATCAGGCTGAAGCCCTGCTGGCGGCGTGTCATGGCCGTGGCCTCGGGCTGGCGGGCACCACCGCCATCTGCCCTTCCACCAGCGGCGCCTCCTGCGACTCGCTGCCCGGCACCTCGGTGGGCACCGCGCTGGCCGGCACCGGCTGGGCCAGCTGGCGCACCTGCAGGGCCGACTCGGTGCCGGTGGCGAACTCCATGTCCGACGGGCTCTGGTACGGCAGGTTGCGCACGATGCGCGGGGTGATCGCCAGCACCAGTTCGGACTTGCTCATGTCGTCCTTGTTGCTGCCGAACAGCCGGCCCAGGCCGGGAATGTCACCCAGCCCCGGGATCTTGTTGCCGCTGGCGTTGTGGTCGTTGCGCACCAGCCCGGCCAGCACCTGGGTCTCGCCATCGTGCAGGCGCAGGCTGGTCTGGGCGTTGCGGGTGTCGACCTGGACCGGGATGGTGCCCTGGCGGGTCGCCTCCAGGGGCGTGGCGTTGCTCACTTCCAGCGCCACCTTGATCGCCACCTCGTTGTTCAGGTGCACGGTGGGCTGCACTTCGAGCTTGAGGCCGACGTCCAGGTAGGTGACGCTCTCGGTGATCACCGGGCCCTGGGTCGAGGGCACCGAGGTCGCGCTGATGATCGGCACCCGCTGGCCGATGTGGATGCGCGCCTGCTCGCGGTTGCTGACCCGGATCACGGGGCTTGCCAGGGTGTTGATGTCCTTGTCCTGGGCGTTGATCTTGGCCTGCGGCGCCGGCGAGATGCTGATGCGGCTGGAGTCGATGCCGCGCAGCTGGTCGAGCACGCTCACCGACTTGCCGTCGCTGGTCAGCACGCCGAAGGTGTTGGGCCATTGCAGGCCGAGGTCGAGGATGCGCGAGGTGGCCACCTCCATCACCTCCACTTCCAGCACCACCTCGGGGTTGGACTGGTCCTGGGACTGCAGCAGTTTCTCGGCCATGCGCACGGCGTCGGGGGTGTCACGCATGGTCAGGGTGTTGAGGCGCTCGTCGACGAACACGTCGCGGGTCTTGAGCATGGTCTTGACCATGTTCAGCGCGGTGTTGGCGTCGATGCTGGTCAGGTAGAAGGTACGCATGACCAGTTCCTGGTAGTCCTTGGTCTTCTGCGGCGAGTCCGGGTAGATCAGCAGGGTGTTGTCGTTGACGATCTTCTGGCGCATCTGGTTCTGCTCCAGCAGCAGGGCCACGGCGTCCTCGATGCGCACCTCGCGCACGAAGATGGTGGCCTTCATGTCCGGGCGCAGGTCCTTGTCGAAGATGAAGTTGATCCCGGCAACCTGGGCCAGCACCTCGAAGATGGTCTTCAGGTCAGCATCGCGAAACTCCAGGGTCACCGGCCGTTCCAGCTTGCTGCGTAGCTGCGGGTACGGCGTGGCGGTGCGCGCCTGGACGTTCTCGATGTCGCTGCGCAGCATCTGGCCTTTCTGGTTCTGCGGATCCAGGCGCAGCACCTCGCGCATGTAGCGCTCGGCGCCGAACAGGTCGCCCTGGCGCAACGCCGCCTGGCCGAGGGCGACGCGATCGTCGAGGGTGCGGATCAGCTCCAGCTGGCGGATGCCTTCCTGGGCACGGCGGTTGTTGGCCTCTATGGTCAGCACCCGGCCGTAGCCCATGCGCGCGCCAGCGAAGTCGTGGCGCACGCGGTCGCTGTCGGCCTGGGTCAGCAGCGCCTCGACCGCGGCCTGGCGGCCGTGGGCCAGGGCGATGTTCAGTTCGGTGTCACGCGGGTCCTCGCGCAGGGCCTCTTCCAGGCGGGCGATCCCGGCCTCGTACTGGCCTTCCTTGATCAGCTCCTGGCTGTCCTTGCGCGCGGCGCTCGAGCCACATCCGCCGATGGCCACGCACAGGGCCAGGAGCATGAACGGTGCAGGCTTGCACAACTTCGACGATTTCATGGGGCGCTCCCGACAGACAGGGTCTGTGGCTGGTGCAGTGGCAGGTAGACCAGGCTCAGCTCGGTGGCCGAGACCTGGTCCAGACGGTAGGTGTCATCGATCACGTCGCCCTGGCGCACGACGTAGAGCTTGTCGCCGCTCTGCAGGAAGATCTGCAGGTCGTCGCGTTCGCCCATGCGGCCGATGAAGCGAAACGGCAGTGTCGGCGCGGTGGGCGCGGCGGCCACCGGGGCGGTGACCACGGGTTGTTCGGTGACGGTGGCCAGGGCCTGGGGTGGGGTCCATTGCTGGCTGGGGAACAGGTCGCGTGAAGGGCTAGTGGCCTCATCGCGGGGCAAGCCCGCTCCCACGTTGGTGGGGGCTGCGTGGGAGCGGGCTTGCCCCGCGATCGGGCCGGCCGCCTCGTCCTCCAGGCCGAACCAGTGCCCCGGCGCCCACGCCAGCGCGGCGCTCACCCCGAGGAACCCGGCCCACATCACCGCACGCTGAGTGTTCATCACGACCTCGACAGGTAAAGGGTCATGCGCACACGACCGGTCAGTTCCCTGTCACCGATCCGCTTGCGCTGCAGCTCCAGGTCTTCCAGCACCAGGGTCGGCAACTGGCCGAGCAGTGCCTTGAGGAAGCCGCGGATCTGCGGGTAGCTGCCACGCACCGGCAGGACAATCTGGTAGCGCGCCAGCTGGGTCTTGGGGTCCACCCCCAGGGCGTACTCGCCGCGGGACAGGCTGATGCGCTCGGCGCTGGCCAGGTGGTACAGGCGCTCGATCAGCTCGCTGGCCTGGGGTTGGCCGGGCAACTGCTGGCGCAGTTCGTCCAGGGCCTGCTGCTCGGGTCGGGCCTGGACCTTCAGCTCGCCACGCGCCAGACGCTGCACCTGGGCGCTGGCATCGGCCTCGCTGGCGCGCAGCTCGCGCACCGCCTGCCAGTGCGGCAGCACCCCGGCCAGGGCGATGGCCAGCGCCAGGGCGCCAACCAGCAGCGCCGCCAGCCCTGCCCGGCCCAGGCGCCGCAGCGCTTCGTGGACAATCAGGCTAGGGACGCGCATGGCCGGTCTCCCAGGTGGCGGTGAGGTTGAAACGCACCGGATGCTCGGCCTGCCCGGCCAGCACTTCGTGGTTGAGCAGCGACACGTCGGACAGCTCGGCGCTGCGCTCCAGGCGCTGGTGGTACTGCAGCATCGCCTCGAGGTTGCGCGCCTCGGCGCTGATGCGGACCTGGCCCTTGCGTGCGTCTGGGGTGAGGCTGAGCAACGCCACGTCTTCCTGTGGCATCGCCTCGAGCATGGCGAACAGTTGCTGCCAGGGACGCTGCAGCTGCTGGGAGACGCTGCGCATCTGTGCCAGGCGCTCGGCCTGCTCGCGGATCACCGCGCTGCTCTGCACGGCAGCGGTGGCCGGGCGCCGGCCGAGCTTGAGTTCGAGCTGGTGCACGCGGCCTTCAAGGTCCACCTGCTCGCTCACCAGTTGCTGCTGGGCCAGCACCAGCACCGCCAGCACGGCGCCGCCCAGGGCCAGCAGCGACCAGGCCAGGGGGCTGCTGTGACGGGGCTGGAATTCCAGGTCGAGGCGGCGCATGTCAGGCCACCGCCCGCCACATGGCGCACAGCGGGTCGGCCTCGGCGCAAGGCGCGCACAGCTGCACCGCCGCCAGCTGCGAGGCCGCCGTGCGTCCCGGCGCGTGCAGGTACACCCGCGGCAGCTGCTCGCCGTACAGCTCGCAGGTGCGCTCGATCAGCGCCTGCAGGGCCTGGTCGCTGTCGGCGCAGCCCTGGGCCAGCACCTGTTGCCAGGCGCCGCCGGCGGCCAGCAGCAGCACGCTGCGGCGCGGCTCGGCGAGCACGAACAGGAAGTCGCCCTGGGCCAGCTGTGCCGAGCAGCGGTTGTAGGCGGCCATCAGGTACGGCTGCACCGAGCGCAGGCTCAGCCGGCTTTCCCGGCCCAGGGCCTGCAGGCCCTGGAGCAGCGCCTCGGGCAGCGCGGTGGCGATGCGCGCGGCGCCTGCCGGCTCCGGCGACAGGACGATGCGCCAATCGTCCAGGGCCTGGCCGTAGAGATGTTCGAAGCAGGCCCGGGCGTAGCTGTCCAGCTCGCCCGGGGTGCCTATGGCGTCGCTCCAGGGCACCAGGCAGAAGCGGCTGTAGCGGGCCGAGAGCAGCACCCGCAGTTGCGCGCCGCGTGCCGGGTGCTCGTCGAGCAGGCCGGCCAGGGCCTCCAGGGCCGCGGCCCAGGCCGGCTGGGCGGCGTCGCAGTTGAAGGCGCGACTGCCCAGCCACTGGTGTTGATGACCGTGCCAGCGGCCCAGGCCGACACCCTCGGCGCCGAGTACGGCGCAATACCGATCAGGCGATAAATGTGACACGGTTGATCTCCTCGAGTGTGGTGCGGCCGTTGCGGACCAGGTCCAGGGCCGAGGCACGCAGCAGGCGCAGACCGCGTTGGCAGGCCAGCTGCTTGATCTGCGCGAGCGGGCGGCGTTCGACGATCATCTGCCGCAGGTCGTCGTCCAGGTGCAGCAGCTCGGCAATGGCGTTGCGCCCGCGGTAGCCACTGCCACGGCACTGGCCGCAACCCTGGGCGCGCACGAAGCGCCAGCCGGCCACCGCGTCACGGGCCAGGCCCGAGGCGGCCAGCAGTTCGTCGTCGGGCTCGCAGGGCACCGCGCAATGCGGGCAGGCCAGGCGTACCAGGCGCTGGGCCAGCACGGCGTTGAGCGCCGAGACGAAGCTGTAGGGGTCGACCTGCATCTGGCTGAAGCGGCCGATCACGTCGAACACGTTGTTGGCGTGGATGGTGGTGAACACCAGGTGCCCGGTAAGCGCCGACTGCACGGCGATCTGCGCGGTGTCCGGGTCGCGGATCTCGCCGACCAGGATCTTGTCCGGGTCGTGGCGCAGGATCGAACGCAGGCCGCGGGCGAAGGTCAGGCCCTTCTTCTCGTTGACCGGGATCTGCAGCACGCCGGGCAGCTGGTACTCGACCGGGTCTTCGATGGTGATGATCTTGTCGACGCCGTGGTTGATCTCGCTGAGCATGGCGTACAGCGTGGTGGTCTTGCCGCTGCCGGTGGGCCCGGTGACCAGGATCATGCCGTAGGGTTCGCTGGCCAGGCGGCGCAGGGCGCGCAGGGTGTGCTCCTCGAAACCCAGCGCCTGCAGCTGTACGCCGCTGACCTGGTCGGACAGGTCCTGCTTGTCCAGCACCCGCAGCACCGCGTCCTCGCCGAAGATGCTCGGCATGATCGAGACGCGAAAGTCGATCTGCCGCTCGCCGATGGCCACCTTGAAGCGCCCGTCCTGGGGCACGCGCTTCTCGCCGATGTCCAGCTCGGCCATGACCTTGATGCGCGAGATCACCTGCTCGGCGAAGGCGCTGCCGCTGGCCTTGCCGGCACCGTTGAGCACGCCGTCGATGCGGTACTTGATGGTCAGGCCCTGGCCGGTCATGCCCAAGTGGATGTCGCTGGCGTGCAGCTTGAGGGCGTCGTACAGGGTCGAGTTGACCAGCTTGACCACCCGGCTCTGGTCTTCGCTGATGCTGGTCAGCGACAGGCGCTGCAGCGGGTCGGCCTCGCCACCGGCCTCGGCGTCGTGGCCGAGGGCGTCGACGGCGTGGAAGCTCTCTTCGTGGCGGGCCAGGAACGCGGCCAGGTCGGCGGCGTGGACCAGGTACAGCGGCGCGCCCTGCAGGCAGTCGTCGATCCAGGCCAGGCGGGCACTGTCGAAGGGGTCGGCGAACACGCCGACCCGCTCGCCGTTGTGCTCGACCAGGGCGAATTCGCGCTTCAGGCATTGCGCCAGGCTGACCTGGTCGAAGGCCGGGGCGCAGGCGAACAGGGTCTGGGTGGCGAGTGCCGGGTAATGCAGGGTGGCGGCCAGGCGCTGGGTGAAGGTGGCGGGCGTGTCACCGGCGAGGCGTTCCAGACAGGCCAGCAGGCGCTCTTCGCCGGCTTGCTGGCGGGCCTGGGTCAGGAGATCGCGGGGGTAGCCAGCAATCGCGGGGCAAGCCCGTTCCCACGAGTCCGTAGCCAGTTGCGTGGGAGCGGGCTTGCCCCGCGATGGGTCCAGTGGATCTGTATCGAATGCCTGGGACATGGCCTG
Source organism: Pseudomonas sp. DVZ6 (assembly GCF_024259445.1). Taxonomy (NCBI): domain Bacteria; kingdom Pseudomonadati; phylum Pseudomonadota; class Gammaproteobacteria; order Pseudomonadales; family Pseudomonadaceae; genus Pseudomonas; species Pseudomonas sp. DVZ6. Next base: position 6,726 of record NZ_JANCLM010000002.1, on the reverse strand, counting down.
CGACTCCGCTCAGGGGCGGCGCTGCAGGCTGGGGGACCTTGGGCGCCGCTATTCCCCGGTGAGCAGTTGATCGTCGTCAGGTTCGGGAGGCTTGGCGCCGTTGCGTCGGCGGTCGGCCAGGACCCAGCTGCCATCGTACAACTGCAAGGGGAACGACTCGTTCCTGTTCTGGCGTCGTTCGACGAACCCCGTGGCCGGCTGGTCGGTGCTCCTGCGCTGGCGCTCGATGCCCATCAGGTCGAAGACGGCGCGGGCCAGTTCCATCAGCGGGAACGGCTTGAACAGGACATGGGTCACACCCAGCTCGGCGGCGCGCTCACGGACCTCGGCGGTCGGGTGGGCGGTGATCAGCACGAAATGACACGACCTGTTCCTGCGCACGGTCTCCAGGACCTGAAACCCCTCCATGTCGGGCAAGCGGTAATCCAGCACGATCACGTCCGGTGCCAGGTTCTCGGCCTGATCGATGCCGCTGGCACCGTCATGGGCGAGATGGACCTCCAGGCCTTGCGCCTGCAGATACGCTTGCAGGTTCTGCGCAAGGGTCTGTTCGTCATCGACTACCAATACTCTGTTCACCAAGGTCCACTCCCATGAACTGCCCGGTTTCCCGGTCTGCGAAGTGCGGCCTTGTAGAGGCTTGAGCAGGCTTCGTGCCAGGCATGAAAAGTCATTGCGCACCGCTTTCAAGTCATTGATATCGTTGTTGCTTTCAATCCACTTCAAGCCGTGCCGGCAGGCCGTCCCCCCACAACCGGGGAAGCTGATGGCACTTTGCCTTTGGGGCATTCCCCAACAGTGGGGGAACGCCCTGGCGCGGCTTCAATCGGCGCGCTCCACTGTAGCGGAATCACGCAAACGTTGGCGCACCGCTTGACGCGCCTGGGCCTGCAATTGCGCGACGAGCGCTGCCCTGGCCAGGCGCAGGCCGTGTTCAGGTAAGACAGAAGTATTATCACTTTGGTTCTGCATCCCTTGCAGTCTTTGCCGATTGGCCTGATGGAAGGCCGCGACCTCGGCTTCGCTGGGCTCGACCACCGCCGTCAGCCGGGCGTAGACCTGCTGGGCGGCCATCTCCTGACGAGTGTAGTCAGCGAAGCTGCGCCGATCGAAGCCCGCCTCCTCCAGGCGGCGCTCGAACACCGCGGGACTGCCGAAGGCCGCCTCCACCTCGTCGATTCGGGCCGTCAGCTGCGCATCACTGATCTCGACGCCCTGGCGCTTGGCCTCCTGCCATAGCAGCTCCTTGTCGATCAGTTCATCCAGGGCCTGCTCGCGCAGGCGCTGGTAAAGGTTGGGGTTGCGGATGCTCGCCACCGCCCGCCCCTGGGCCTGCAGGTATTCGCTGAAATAGCGCTCCAGCCGCAGCACGCCGATGTCCACGCCATTGACCCGCGCCGCCGGCGTGTCGGCGTGGCTTGCCAGGGCAAGCAGTGACAGCAGGCAGGCAATCAGTACACGCATGGTCATCCACTCCTGAAAGGGTCATGGTGAGTCCGGTACCGGACGATACGGCGCCACCTCGACATAGCCCGGCCCCGGCAGGCTCACCACCACCACGTGGGCGCCGGCCATGCCCTGGCGGCGCCCAGGGCCGAAGCCCAGCAACGGCGTCAGCCCGGTCTCGACGTCATGCAACTGTTCCAGGGCGCCGAGCAGTTGTTCACGGCTGGCGTCGCGCCCCACCTGTTTCAGGGCTTCGACCAGCAACTGCCAGGCGCACAGCGTGCTCACCTGCAGCGACGCCTGGCGCGGTTCCAGCCCCTGGCGCTGCTGCACGCCGGCCAAGGTCGCCCGGCCCCTCGCGGTCCAGTCGCCAGGCACGAACGGATAGGCCAGCAGCACGCGTCGCGACCAGGCCGGTGCCAGCCCCGGCACGGCACCGGCCACCTGGCTCGACGCGGCCATCAGGTATGGGTTGCGTCCGCCGGCCTGCAGGCTGGCGGCCAGCTCGGCAAACGCCTGGGCGCGCCCCAGGAAGACGATGCCCTCGCCCGCCAGCGCCTGGCCGGTGAACGCTTGCGCGGATACGCCAGGAAAGCCCAACTGGCGCAAGCGCTGCTGTACAACCTGCGCCGCCTCGGCCTGGTCGTCACCGGCGTAGATCACCTGCACGGCATCGGCTGCCAGGCCAAGGCTGTCGCGGGCATGCAAGGCCACGCTGAGCAATTGCTCGGGTACGCCCGGCAAAGGGTCGAACACCTGCGCGCTGCCGCCACTGCGCGGCGTGGCGCCGATCAGCGGCAGGCCCGCTTGTGCCAACTGACGACTGTCGAGCAGCGGTGCCACGGGCGCGATCAGGGCGAAAACCCGCTCGCGCTGGATCAGCTGGTCCAGCGCCTGTGCGGTACTGGCTGGATCCGGCCCTGGGTCCAGCGCGATCAGCTGCAGTCGACGGCCATGGATGCCCCCCGCCTGGTTCAGCTGAGCGACACCATCCTCCAGCACCGCCCGCACCGTCCGCCCGGCCTCGGCCAGCGGGCCCTGTTCGGGCAGCAAGGTACCGAGGCGCAGGCTGCCCTCCTCCACGCCCGGGTCGCGGTCTTCGCCCAGGCGCTTGAGGTAGGCCGCCAGGTTGCGCTGGTCGGCCAGGCTCAGCTCGAAGCGCGGCATGGCCGGGTCCAGGTGGTTGCCGGCGGGATCGACGCCGCTGCGCACGACCCGCGCCAGGCTGGCTTCGGTATAGGCCGGGTAGCGTCGGTTGTTGACCTCGCGATCGCCCGGGCCGAGGGCCAGGCGCTGCCAGTCCAGGCTCGGCGGTCGCACCCCGCCCTCACTGCGGCCGCGCCCGTCGTTGCCGTGGCAACTGGCGCAGGGCAGCACGCTGGCCGGCACGCTAATGTCAGCGGGGCCGACCCGGGCCAGCAACTGGGCGTCGCTGCTGGAGAGGCCTTCGCGGTAGAGGCGTTTGCCCGCTTGTTCGTGGTCGGTGAGGTCCAGGGCCAGGGCTGGGGTGCATAGCAGCACCAGCCACAGTGCCCCTGTAGGAGCGGCCTTGTGCCGCGATCGGGCGCGCAGCGGCCGCCATGACAGGCGATGGGGTATATCAGGCATATCGGCGTCGCCTGATTTACGGCCGCTTCGCGCCCGATCGCGGCACAAGGCCGCTCCTACAGGGGTCGGTAAGTACATGGTAGTCACCGCCCCGCCAGCGGTTGGGTCAGCAGCTGCATGCGCTGAGCGATCGCCGCCGGTGGCGCGTCCGGGCGGATCTTGCTCCAGCGCTTGCCTGCCACATCACCGGCGATCAACTGCGTCGAATGCTGCTCGGGGCTGGGCAGGAACTGCCCCAGGCGCCCGAGCACCAGGTCGACGCTGGCCTTGTCGCCGGTGAGGAACAGCCAGTTCGGCCCGTCCACCCCTTGCTTGCGGGCAAACGCCTTGAGCACCTCGGGCGTGTCGTTCAGCGGATCGCTGCTCACCGAGACGAAGGTCACCTGCGCCGCAAGCTCGGCGCCCATGGCTTCGCGCACCTCGCGCAACTTGCGGGTGATCAGCGGGCAGGCATCGTTGCAGTGGGTGAAGATCACGTTGAGCATCACCACCTTGTCCTTGAGCACATCGCTGTAGAAGCGCAGTTCGCGGCCGTCCTGGTCCTTGAGCACGGTGTCGGTGAACCAGGTCTGCGCATCGCGGGTACCGCCGCCGCTAACCATGGGCTGCGGCGCGGGTTGCGGTGCCGGCGCGTGGCCCTCGTGGGCGAACGCGACCGAAGCGAGGATCCACAGGCAGCCGCCGAGCACCAGCCAGTCGAGGCTGCGCATGCCGGCATGGCGTGAGGTCTGCGCGCTCATGGCCGCACCTCCTGGCCGGCGATGGCCGTGCTCTTGGCGTGCACCCGGCGCGCGCTCAGGCGGTTGATCTCGCCGATCAACACGTTGGGGTCGGTGAAGCCGTAGTAGCGCGTCCAGTGCCCGCTGCGACCGTCCCCGACCAGGATCAGCGGCGGGTGCTCGCTGAGGTTGGCGCTGAAGCTGCCCAGCCCCTTGAGCGTCTCGCTGATGGCATAGGGCGAACCGGTCAGCCAGCTCCACCCCGGCCCGTGCTGGAACGCCCGGGCATAGCCGGCCAGGCGTTTCGAGTCGTCGCGCTGCGGGTCGACGCTGATCGATACCAGGCGGATCTCCTCGCCCACCCGCCCGCCCAGCTGCTGCTGGACCTTGCTCATGATCGACGAGACCACCGGGCACACCGTGGTACAGCTGGTGTAGATGAAGCCCATGACCACCAGGTGATCGCCCACCAGGTCTTGCTCCAGACGCACTGGCATGCCGTCCTGGTCCAGCAGCGCCACGTCGGCGAAGCGCACGCTGGCTTTCTCCTGGCGTGCGGCCGGGGGTTGCTCGGGCTGGCCGCCGTGATCGTGGCCGGCGTGGGCCAGGGCCAGGTTGCTGGCCAGCAGCAGGCTCAGGCCCAGCAGTTTTCCGCCATGCAGACGCGTCATCGCACACTCCTGGCTTCCCCTTGGGAAGTACTGGGCTTTGCTGCGGCCGGCAGGACGCGCAGGCTGGTGTAGTTGTCTTCGGTGAAGGCGCGCCCGAGGCTGGGCGACTGCACGTGCAGGTACCAGGCGCCGGCCTCGGCCAGCTCCAGCGGTGCCTGGTAGAGCCCGTCGCCCACCTCGACCAGCGCCACGTCACGCGGCAGCGACGAAGGCGCCAGGAAGTAGCGCAGGCTCAGGTCATCGAGCCCCTGGCGCGGCTTGCCGTCCTCGCCGAGGATGCGTACCTGGGCCATGTAGGGCGCGTGCTGCTGCAACGGCCGGGCAGTGCCGATGAACTCGGCATGGGCCCGCTTGCGCAGGCTCGACTGCGGCAGCGCCGCGACCTCGGTGCTGAAGCAGTGGATGATCTGCGGCTGGTTGAGCAGGAACGCCACGTCGAAGGTGCCGGCCGCCGGCAGCTTGACCGTCGAGCCATACACCCCCGGCGCCACCTCGCGCAGGCTGCGATCGACGACCAGCGCGGCGCGGGCCTGGTGGCCGCGGTTGTTGTAGCCCGACATCGGTGCGTTCATGCCCTCGGCGTAGAAGTAGGTGGTGTTGTCCACCGGGTTGACCACGAACACCGAGTTGTCGTCGCGGGAGATGCTCACCCCCTGGGCCAGCGGCAGGTCGCCGGCCTGGCGCGGCGCCGCCGGGCCGGCCTCGAAGCCCTGGACGATCGGCGTGCGCCCCTGCCCGAGGCTTGCCAGGTTGATCATGCTCACCTTCGGTGAGGCCAGGCCGCGCACGTAGGCGTAGGCCTTGGTAAAGGTCAGCTGGTAAGGCTCGGCGGCCACCGGGATGCGGTGGATCAGCTGGTCGGTACTGGCATCTATCACCAACGCCTGGTTCTCCAGGGTATTGAGCACCACGCCGTAGCGGCCATCGTGGCTGAAGCGCATCGGCCCCAGGCCCTGCTCGGCCTTGACCGTATGGCGCAGGCTATGGCTGCGCGCATCGATCACCCGCACCGAGCCCTCCTGGCCATCGACCACATACACCGCCTGCGACAAGGGCGAGTACGCCACCGACAGCGGATGCGGGCCGACTTCGAGGGTCTTCACCAGACGCATCTGGGCGGTGTCGATGACGCTCAGGGTGCCGCCGTCACGGTTGCTGACGAAGGCGAAGCGCGAATCGGCGCTGAAGGCGATCTCGTGGTGGCCGGAGCCGGTGACGAACGACTTGAGCTTGGTGCGGCTGGGCACGTCAATCACCGTTACCCCGCCCTTGGCCGGGTCCTGGCTGTTGTTGCCCACCCACAGCAGGCGCTGGTCGGGTTGCAGCGCCACCCGCAGCGGCTGCTCGCCGGCCTCCAGGGTGGCCACGCGGGTGAAGGTCTCGGTGTCGATCAGCGCCACCTGGTTGCGTTCGGGCATGGACACGAACACCTGCTTGTCATCGCCGGTGGCCACCCAGTCCATGGGCCGCCCCGGCAGGTCGATGCGCGCCAGGGTGCTGGTGACCCCGCCCACCGACACGGTCGGGTCGATCACGGTCAGGCTCGCGTCCTTGTTCAGCACCAGCAGGAAGTAGCTGTTCAGATCGAGCAAAGGACGAGCGCCGATGCTGCTCTTGAGGAACAACGCCACTCGCGCCTTGCAGCTGCTGTCGCGGTCGCCGACCGGCGCCGACTGCGCGGGGTCGAGCCAGGCGCCGGGGGCCATGCCCGACAAGGGCTGGCCGCTGGTCTGGTCGCTGACCTTGAAGCGGATGTTGGCAAAATCCCCCTCGCGCAGCTCACCCCCGCTCAGGGGGCGGGCCTCGAACTCCACGGTCACACCATCGCGGTTGAGGGTATGCAGGGCTTGGGGGTCGGCGGCTTCCTGCAGCAGCTCGCGGGGGTCGCACCAGAGCTTTTCGTAGGCGACGCCAAGGCCGATCAGCGCCGTGCCCAGCAGCAGGCCCAGGTAGGCTGGGCGCAGCTTGCGGTTCATGCCCGCGCTCCGCTGGCAGGGGTGGGCGCGCACGGGACAGCGCCTTCGAGCGGGATGACCATGCTGCACCTCCACGGGGCTCAAGGGTTCTGTGGAGGGTGGAAGCAAGCGTTATGCCATCAATAAAAGTGTTTTGAATCAGTGCGTTGGAGAAACAAGTGGAGAGTATTGGGGAGGCTGCCCCAAAGACGGGGGCGCTTTGCGCCGCTTTTCAAGGCTTCTGCGGTTTTCAAGATTGCCGGGGTCGCTTTGCGACCCTTTCGCGGCACAAGGCCGCTCCTACAGAGGATCGCGCGCCCCTGTAGG